>DASUWA010000031.1 GCA_036378675.1 Acidimicrobiales bacterium | reverse complement strand
CCCGCCACGCCGATTCCCCAAGCTCGCCCTGGCCGGCGGCATCGCCGCCGCGGTGGCCCTAGGTGGCACCGGGTTCGCCTACGCGGCAACCTCCGGGGGATCGTCCCAGGCGACACCGGCAGCCGCCACCTCTCCCTCGACGAGCACACCGTCTTCGACGCCCGACGGGCCCCCCAAGGCCCACCGCGGTCTCCGATTCGGCGGTGCCGGCTTCGGCATACCCGGGATCGGAGGAGGCCGGGTTCTCTACGGTCAGGCGACCATTCAACAGCCTGACGGCACGCTGAAGACGGTCGAGTTCCAGTCCGGCAGCGTGTCGGACGTGAGCAGCGGTTCGATCACTGTCGCCAGCGGGACTTACAGCCATACCTACAAGGTGGTCCCGTCGACAGTCGTCGATGCCCAGGCGGGAGGCATCGGTTCAGTCGCCAAGGGCGACGAAGTGCGGCTCTTGGCAACCCAGCAGAACGGCAGCGATACCGCAGTGAACATCGTCGACCTCACCAAGGTGCAGTCGAGCCGTTCTGGCTTCGGCTTCGGCGAAGGGAAGAAGGGCGCCGGCGGGAGCGGCGGTTCGAACGGAACCACAACCAATCCTCCTGCGGGCTCTACCGGTGCGATTTGGGGCGGGGGTTTCGGAGGTTCGGGCGGGCCGGGTGATCCCGGCTTCGGGCCCGCCGAACTCCAGTAGCCCGTCACAACTCCGCCAGGCACAACTCCGCCGGGCACAACTCCGCCAGGCGCCCCGTCGTAAGGTGCCCCCGTGCGCTACGGGGTGACCATATTCCTCACCGACCAGACCATCGACGCGCTGACCCTCGCCAGGGCAGCGGAGGAGAGAGGATTCCACTCTCTGTGGGTGCCGGAGCACACCCACATACCCATCAGCAGACGTACCCCAGCGCCGGCGGGGGAGCCCCTGCCGGAGGAGTACCGCAGGTCGCTCGACCCCTTCGTTGCTCTGAGCGCTGCCGCGGTCGTCACCCGCAGCCTCACCGTCGGAACCGGCATCGCGCTCGTAGCCCAGAGAGACCCGATCGTCACCGCTAAAGCAGCGGCCACGATCGACTGGCAGAGCGGCGGCCGTTTCCGGCTCGGGATCGGCTACGGCTGGAACGTGGACGAGATGGAGGACCACGGGGTGCATGCGCCTAACCGGCGAGCTCACGCCCGGGAGCATCTTCTCGCGATGAGAGCCTTATGGGAAGACGACGTCGCCTCCTTCGACGGCGAGTACGTGCGCTTCCCGGGAACCTGGTCGTGGCCGAAGCCGCGGCAACGTCCGCTGCCAGTGCTAGTCGGCGGGGCGGCGGGTCCGTCGTTGTTCGCGCATGTCGCGGAGTTCGCTCAGGGATGGATCCCGATCGGCGGCGCCGGTTTGACCGAGGCGATTCCCCGGCTGCGTGAGGCCGTGTCCGGTGCCGGCCGAGACCCGTCGGGACTGGAAATCGTCCCGTTCGGATCGCTTCCGGACCACGGGAAGCTGGACCACTTCGAGGAGATCGGCGTCACCGAGTGCGTCTTCCGGTTGCCGGCGGCCCCCGAAACAAAGGTGATGGAGGTGCTCGAGCGCTACGGGAAGCTGGTCGCTGAACGCCAGCCGGCATAAGGAAGCCGTTTCATCACGCTGGCGAGCTCAGATCGCGGGCGGAACAGGTGCTGGCGGCGGCGGACCGACATAACGAGCGGACGGCCGGATCAGCTTTCGCTCTCTTGCCTGTTCGGCGATGTTGGCGGACCATCCGATGACCCGGCTGACCGCAAAGGTGGGGGTGAACATCTCCTCCGGAAGGCCGCAACGGTCCATCACTACACCCGCGTAATACTCGACGTTGGTGTACAGCGGCCTCTCCGGCTTGGTCTCGGCGAGGACCTCCAGCACGGTCTTTTCGACCTGAACCGCCAGGTCTACGAGGCCGCCCCCGAGGCGCTGCGCCACGCCGCGAAGCATCGCCGAGCGGGGGTCTTCCGTCCTGTACACCGCGTGGCCGAAGCCCATGATCCGCTCTCCGCGCCCGAGCAGTCCTCGGATGTACTCCTCGGCGCGCTCGGGGGTCCCTATGGCATGAATGGTGTCCAGCGCCCGGCTCGGCGCACCGCCGTGAAGCGGACCCGACAGGGCGCCGACGGCACCGACGACGGCCGCCGCGACGTCCGCCCCGGTGGACGCAATCACCCGAGCGGTGAAGGTAGAGGAGTTGAACCCGTGGTCCACCGTCAGGATCAGGTACTGCTCGAGGGCCCTGGCGGCGTCGGGCTCCGGCGTTTCTCCCGTGAGCATGTACAGGTAATTGGCTGCGTGTGACAGGCTCGGGTCGGGGTCGACCGGATCGAGCCCTTTAGACAGACGGTGGGCCGCGGCGACGATCGTCGGGGTAGCGGCTGCGATCCGGATCAGGTCTCCGCGGATCTCGTTCTCCGTCAGGTCCCATATCGGTCGCAGGGCCCACGCGGATCCGAGCAGGGACAAGCCGGTGCGCAGCGAATCCAGGGGGTTGGCGGCAGGCCCGGCCGCGACAATCCCCGGGAGCTGTGAGGCCATTGCGCCGGGCAGGCTCTGGTTGGAGCGGACCAGTGCGAGGAAGTTCTCGCTCTCCGACTGATCAGAAGGCAACGACCCGTCGAGCAGGAGTTGCCAGACGTCCTCGAGTGAACGTTTCTCGGCGAGCTCGACCGCCGAATACTGCCGGTAGTGGTAGAAGCCCTCGGATCCCCGGACGTCGCCGATCTCGGTGTCGGTGACCTGAACGCCCTTCAACCCGGCGGGGACCTTCGTCGGGCCGGATCCTTCTTCAAAACCTGTTTCCATGAATACATCTTGATCTCACCCGTTATATAGATCAAGATTGATTAATGATCAATGGGCGGTTCACGGCGGCCGAGGCAGCGGACCTGCTCGGAGTGAAGCCGGCGACCCTGTATGCCTATGTGAGTCGTGGCCTCCTGGAGAGGCAGAAAGACGGAAAGGCGAGCACTTTCGATCCCCGCGACGTCGCACGACTGTCCCGGTCCGGCCGGACCCGGTCGGATGCCCCGAGGTCGAAGGGGCCCTCGGGGTTTCGAACGACGATCCCCGCTGAGACCCAACCGAGCGAACCACTCTTCGTCACCCAGCTCACGCTCATACAGGACGGGCGTTTCTACTTTCGTGGTCTGGACGCGGTCGAACTGAGCAGGCAGCGAACCTTCGAGGAGGTGGCTTCGTGGCTGTGGAACGGTCAATGGCCGCAGCCTCCCGCCGATGGTGAGCGAGTCGAGCCGTGGCTGACCCCCCCGGCCGCCCGCGCAGCGGTTGAGGCCGCCTTGCGTGGGGCACACGAGGGAGCGCGACCTTTGGAGCGTTTCGCCATCGCGGTCGTCGTCGCCGCCCTGAGCGACGACTTCCGTCACGATCTCAGCCCGGCGGCGGTTCCGGTGATCGGCCGGGGTCTGATCGCTTTGCTCAGCGAGACCCTCGATGCTCGGGGGCGGGAAGGACGGAGTCGGGATTCTTCGCCGGCGGAAAGGAGGTCGATCGCCGGGCGGACATGGGAATGCTTGAGCGACCTCCCGCCAACCGGTTCGAGAGTGTCGCTGCTCGACGCGGCTCTGGTGCTTTCGGCGGACCATGAACTGGCCCCTTCGACCATGGCGGCCCGGGTGGCAGCCTCGTTCCGGGCCGATGCTTACGCGGTGGTTTCGACGGGCCTCGGTCCGGCCAGCGGGAGCTGGGCGGCGGGAAGCACAGGAGCACCGAGCGAAGTGGAGGCGATGCTCGAGGACTGCCTCGAAGTGGGACCCGAGCGCGCAGTTGGGGAGAGGCTTCGGCGCACGGGAAGTGTCCCACACGGCTTCGGGATGCCGCTGTATCCGGACGGGGATCCGAGGGGCGCCGAGCTGTTGTCCAGACTCGGCGAGGTCGGGGGACCGGCCGAGAAGCATGAAGTCGTCGATCGGGTGCTGGCGATCGCTTCCGAACGCGGTTTCCCGCCGCCAAACGTCGACCTGGGTCTCGGGGCGCTCTCGTTCTGCGCGGGCATGCCGCCGGAGTCGGGGCAGGCGATCGCCACGCTGGCGAAGATCGCAGGGTGGCTGGCGCACGCGCTGGAGGAGTACGCCGACCCGTCGAGATTCAGGTCTCGGGCTTACTACGTAGGCCCGCGGCCGGCGTGACGCTCTCTACGTCGCTGCCCTCGTGCATCGCCGGGGGCGCAGGCTTCCGCGAGTCAATCTCGGTCCCTTCGGTGAGCGTCCGGGGAAGCGGGTCGCCCGCGCGGTCCTCTCCAGGTCTGGCGCGCCCCCACCTGAGCAGCGCTGCCACCGAGGCGGCGAAGACGACGATGCTCGTCCAATCGTTGAGCCGGAGCCCCAGAAAACGGTGCGCCGTGTCGATCCGCAGGTACTCCGTGAAGAACCGGCCAAACGTGTAGGACGCGGCGTAGGCGAGGATCAGGTACCCGCGCCTGATCCGGAACCGACGCTCGATCCAGATCACCAACCCGACGACGATCAAGTCCCAGATCGACTCGTAGAGGAACGTCGGCTGGAAGGTGTGATGGCCTAGGTACTTCGCCGGCGGATTGTCGATCCTTACTGCCCACGGGAGGCTCGAAGGTCGCCCGTAGAGCTCCTGGTTGAAGTAGTTGCCCCACCGGCCGATGGCCTGGGCGAGTGCAAGGGCCGGAGCGACGCAGTCCAGCAGGGGCGGGATCGGTAGCCGGTGACGGCGCGCGCCCACGACGCCGAGGGCAACTCCGCCGATCACTCCGCCCCAGATCCCCAGACCACCGCGCCATATCTCGAACGCTCGGTACCAATGCCCTTGAGTGTCCACCTGCCAGCTCGTGGCCAGGCTGTAGACGCGGGAGCCGATCAAACCACCCGGTACGCCCCAAAGGGCGAGGGTCGACATCGTCCCGCCCTTTCCGCCTATCGCTTCCCACCGCCGCTGTGAAAGCCAGACCGCGGCCGCGATGCCGATCGCGATCATCACCCCGTAGAGATGGAGGCGAACCGGGCCGATGCTCACGCCGCTCGTCGACGGGCTGGGAATGTATGCCGGAAGCAACGACGGCAGCGCCGCCACGACGTTCACGGCGCACAAGCTAGATCGCCGACATCGAAAGGGCGGGTCGGCAGGGTCGTGGTAGGGTGCTCGTCCGCACCCGGGCGCATAGCTCAGCTGGTTAGAGCGCATGCATGACGCGCATGAGGTCGGGGGTTCGACTCCCTCTGCGCCCACCGGCTTTGACCTGCGGATTCACCTTGAGAGACGAACAGGAACGGGGCAGATGGCTGAGCCTGGCAGCCAAACTGGCAGCCAAACGGATGAGCGACCGACATGCCGTTAGACCTCGATGCGGAGTTGGCACTCCAACAAGTTCGCCACTTCCAAGCGCTCTTGCTGGGCAGCGAAGGGATCTATGAGAGGCACGGGACTCGGGCGACAAGTGCGGGCGCGCCGTTGTACTACTTCGAGACCCAGGAATGGAAAGTTCAGGAACAGCTCATTAACCAGAAGCTCCCTGTTATTGAGCGGATTGCGACGACCCTCGACGACAGGCTCAAGACCCGCATCCGCCTAAGCAATACGCGCGGCTGGCCTCACAAACCGAAAATCGCCGTCTTGGATGAGATGGTCGGCATCCTTCAGGGGGAAGCTGACGCGGACGCGATATTCACCCCTAAGGGACCTGGGCTGGCGGCGAAAGACCTCCACCCGTGGGTTTGGAACGCCGCGGTCGATCTCTGGTCTGACGGTCATCACCGTGAGGCGGTCCAACGAGCAGCGACAGCCCTCTTCGACTCGCACCTTCCGGCGAAGCTGGAGACAGACGGCAAGCCGCTGGACCTCATAAACCAGGCTTTCGACCTCGAACCGCCCGCGGCCGGGAAACATCGGCTCCGGATCCCTGGCTACTCCGAAGGTTCTGATTCTTGGAAGAACGTCCACAACGGTGCCCGGTTCATTGGGATGGGATGCCTCGCTGCAATACGCAATCTGGCGACCCACGATCTGCACCTGGACGAACAGCGCGCTCTCGAAGAACTAGCTGCCCTCAGTCTGTTCGCCCGGTGGGTCGCTGAGGCGGAAGTCGTGAAGGTCTAGGGTCAGATACCTTCGGCAGTCAGTTCCGGAGGCGTGGCAGACAGGAGGCCACGCATCCGGGTCCCCGCTGAGGCGACCTTCTTCACCCGATGCCTGTAGTGCCGGTAGAGGGTGATCGGGTCATCGCCGAACAGGTCGGCTACCTCCTCGACGCTGGCCCCGGAGTCGAGGAGCAGGCTGGAGGTCGTGTGCCGGATGGCGTAGGGGAAGACGTGGCCGAGTCCCGCCTTCTTGGCGATCCGGTCGAACGTCCGGCGCAGGTTGCCTGGGTCGATGGGCGTCCCGACCTCAGTGCAGAAAACGAGGCCATGGTCCTGCCATAGCTGTGACTTGAGCCGCTCAACCGCTTGGCGTGCCTTGTGCGCCTTCAGTGCCCCGGCGGCAGCGGGGGAGAGCTCGATAGTCCGGTTCGGGTTGGTCGACTTCTTCACCTTGCCCCTGACGACCTCGTAGCCCTTGTAGGGGCTCTCGCCCTCCTTGGCGTCCTGCCGTCGGCGCGGCTTGAGGTGGATCGCACCAGACAGGTTCATGGTCGGCGGCCTGTCGTCGAGGTCAAGGTCGGCCAGGGTGAGTCCGGTCATTTCACCGGGGCGGAGCCCGCTGTCGAAGGCGACTACGAACAGCGCCTCGAGGCGCTCACCGCGGGCGGCCGTCTCGAACGCGGCGACCTGATCGGGGGTCATCGGCTGGCGCTCGACCTTCTCCTTGAACTTCGGCATGGTCGACAGGACCGCGACGTGCCGGGCGACCTTGTTGCGCTTCGTCGCGTGGTCGAGCCCGGCGATCAGGAACGAGCGCATTCGCCCGACATAAGTCTTCGCTAGATGGGACCGGGCGGCGAGGAAGTCGTCGACCTGTTCGGCGGTCAGATCGGCCAGTTTGACCGAGCCGAGCGCGGGCCGGATGTGGACCCGCAGCATCCGCTCGTATTGCTCGATCGTCTTCTAATCGTTGACCTTGGATCGGCCCGGGATGACCGTGACCTCGTGGCGGGGTCTTCCCGTGGACCCCAACCGCTATCGACCGGGACGAGCAACCCTGGCACGGGCCGACACGTTGCGCCGACGCCATCCTCGAACTTCTCGAAGAGGCCCCCGGCGCCGAGCTATCGACTAACGCCGTGACCGACAAGCTCAAGGCGCGTGGTCAGTCGTACCGCAAGGCCACGGTCTCGGTTGCCGCCGAACAACTCGTCGACGCGGGACGTATCGCTGTCCGCAACGGACCGCGTAACAGCCGTCTCTACAGAGCGGAAGGACCGGAAGATGCCCAAACACTCTGACCGGTTCCCACTGGTTCTGCACCACTGGGCACCACTACTGGTTTCCATCGGTTCCCACCACCCTTACAGGGTGGGAACGGAACCAGTGCCGGGCACCAGTCGCAACCCACCGTCCTCTGGCCGACAACCTGCCCAGTATGCGGAAGCCACGCCGCATCCACCGATCGATGCGCGAAAGACGCTTTACACAAGCCGCTCACGCGAGCTGCAGACCAGAGCGTTGGCTGCCAAGTTGGCTGCCAGAGCACGAGCGAGTGACAAACACGCAGGTCAGAGCACGTGTGATCTCATGCACGCCAGGTAAGTTGAGGAGCGGCCAGCTATCTCGGAGCGCCCAGAAACGGCCCTTTTTGCTTCTCCAGATCCCGCGCTAAAGGAAAAAGCGTCGGGCCCTTGACCAAGGACGCTGCGCTAGGACTTGTCGAGGAGCTACAGACCTCCAAGGCGGAGACCCGCCGCTACCGGGAGATCGTCGCCCAGCTCCGCCAACTCCTTGACACCCTCGACGATCAAAAACCATGAAACCCGTTTGGCGTTTCTTGTACCATCTTCGGGGTACCCCGAAGACAGTCGGTTTCGGAAATGGGGTACAGTAGCCGTATCGCTTGTGCCGATAGGTGGCCCATGGAGGTTGAGCTAGTGCGTAGGCCAGGTAAGGACGGGAAGTTACAACTTGACACCTCCTCCCTGTCGCGCGAGCAGATTGCGGCTATCGAGGAACTGCTGGCGAGCTCAAGCCCGGTCTACACGCGCCCGTCTCGGGCAATCTAGCTAACTGGCCGGGGATCCGGCGCCCGTCTGGGACGTCCGGAGGTGGATGTCTGACGATCTAGACGCCATCCGGGCGTTTCGTTGTGCAAAGTCAACGTCGAGCGTCTATTCGAAGCGCGCCCAACAGTCGATTCGTGATGCGGCAGATCTTCTCGGATATGAACCTCAACTGGACTGCCTGGTCGCCGTAGAAGATGGAGTCGTCATCGGGGTAGTGATCTTCAACCCGCGGGACTATCGGGGGTTCGGCTATGTCATCTCGATGGGTGTCGCCGTCGCGAAGCAAAATCGCGGAATCGGCAAGGACCTCAAGCGACAGGTCATGGATAACTGCACCCAAGCTGGAGCGACGAAGGTTCTGTCGGAGGTCCACAGGAATAACCTCAAGATGCAACGGGTCAATGATCGCTTGGGGATTCCGAGCACGCGCAATCCAGCGGACGGCAAGTTCATCTACTACTCGGCGGTCCTCATTCCAGAAGATGATTTGGAGGAAGACCTAGAGGACGACGATCAGCCCAGTTCATAAAAAGGCGTCAAGCCGCCCTTTGCACCCTCTGCCTGGCAGCCAAACTGGCAGCCAAGCGGATTGACACGGACTCACAAGGCTTAACGGCCCGGAGCCTCGATACCCCCGTTTAGCTGGACTTTCTTTCTTCGGTCTGACAGCCATTTGTAGTTGGGGGTCGCATGACGCGCATGAGGTCGGGGGTTCGACTCCCTCTGCGCCCACCGGCTTGACCTGCGCTTACGCAGCCGAACACCGGAGCATAGGGCAGCGCCAAGCACCTCGCCGGCGTCATTCATCCGGACAATCACTTACCGGCGGCGATGCAAATCAATACCGACATACCGTTGCAGCTGTTCCACCAGGGTCTCCTTCCGTTTCCGGGTTGGTGTGGAAACCCGAGTGTGCCTCGCAGCCTCGGATTCCGTCGATGGAAGGAACCCTGGCGATTCACAACAGACCTAGCCACGAAAAAACCCCTCGCACCGCTCGGCGCCCCAGCCCGCACCACCGGACCGGATCACGCAGAAGCAGCGCAGCGCTTCTTCATGACATCAATTAACGGACGGCTTCCAGTCAACGACCGAAGGGCTTCGACCTGGTCAGGGTCAGTGCAGAACAGACCCTTCCGAACACCCGGCGTGATCTCGGCTCAGCCGCAGTTGAAGGCCATGTCGGGCTTGTCGAAGGAGACCCCCGGACCGTTCGGCGTGAACGTTGTATGTGCGGTGTCGTGGAAGTCGGCCGACGTCCCGTCTGAGAGTCGTATGTGTTGGTTGAAGGTGCTGTGGAACACGGCCGACTTGTTATTGAGAGAAGATCCGAACCACGTGATCCAGGTACCGCTTCCGTCTGGCGGACCGGAGACCGTGACTGTGCCTCCGTCGGTGCCGGTAATCCATACATCGCCTGCGCCGTTGACGGTGATGTGGAACACCGAGTGGTCGTCGTTGATCGTGACCGTCACGAGGGTGCTCGTGCACGGATCGAGTGCGGTGAACGTCATCGGCGGTGAAGTGAAGTGGTTCGTCTCGCTGCAGTTCGGTGTGACGCTGGTGATATTCCCGCTGTTGTCGAACGTTGCACAGTTGGCGTGGGTCTCGGCGATTGCGTTCGTCACCGGTAGGGTGGCATAGGCACTCACGGCGACGAACGCCGTTACGACGACACCCATGAGCGGCCCGGCCACCAGGGATTTGATTCGCATGATTTGCCCTCCGTGAGTCGTTAGCGATCGGCGTGAGCTGCACCGGTCGTCGTTCCCTGTTACTAGCGGAGCGCACTGCCCCCAGCGGAAAGTACCTCTGCCCGCCTGAGCGCGCCTCAAGAATCAGACTTTCGTACAGCCCCTGACCGCGACCCGCACGTCCTCGACAGCCTCAACCCCAGCTAGGTGCGCCCTCCCTGCCATCCTCGGGGGATGGGCATTGGCACTGAATCGCAGATCCTCAACCAGGCGAAGAAGGGGCAGGGAGAGACCAACGACCGTCTCGACGCCCTCCTCGCCGAGCTGAAACGAACGAATGATCTGCTAACCCAAGTGCACAGCGCATTGACGGTTCGCTCTTAACGGTTTCGCTGTCCATCCAATGCGCCGAACCCGGTCAGTCGCAGAGGCCGCAGCGATCCTCGGCTGCCATCCCGACACTCTCTACAGTCACCTTGATTGTGATCAGATCGTCCTGTCTGACAATCAGCGGCTGCGCGTCATCCGACTCGGTCGGAGAGTGCGCGTCCCGGACATCGAACTTGAGCGTCTGCTCGGAGAAGAACGGGGCTTCATGACTTGTGACCAGACACGCACCCGCTCTTCGGAGAGTCGCGCTGACTGGTTGACCGATCGTTCAGACTTTTGTTGGTCCCAACCTTTGAGAAAACCGTGCGCTCAAATCGCTGAGCAGCCAAGAAGCTGCACGCACCGAAATCTGGACAGAAAATCACCACCGCAATCGACAATCCGGATAGAACTCACGATCCGAGGGGACCACCAGTCCCAGAAAAAGCCCCATAATCTCCGCGCGACGCCTCTTCGATTCAAGTCGAGGAAGAGGAGAAATGAGCGAAGACGACCAGCGGGCCCGTGTCCACGAGCCGATCGAATCGATCAACAAGGCAAACTCCTAGATTGCCGGAGTTGTGCGCCAGCTTGCGGACACTCCGAGCGTGCTCCAAGGCTGCTGGTTGAGAAACCCCAGCGGGCCGACAGCGATTTCGCAACAATTTCGTCGACGCCGGCACGGACGCTGTGCCGTTGTTGCTGCCAGGGGCGGCGAATCCCTACCGATAGATAGGAGGCGCACAAGAAGGCTCAGCCACCTGTCGAGGAGCGCGCCGGTTGTGCCGGCGTGTGGCGCCGCACCGCGTGGGCGAGGCGCCGCGCGGCGGAGGGGACCAAGAGAGGTCTTGCGGCTTCCAGCAGCTGATCGATCGGCGGGATCATCGACAGGAGCCAGCGCGAGAGCATGCCCTCGTCCATCCAGGCGGCCACATCGGCGTCGATGAACGCGTCCAGCTCGCCCTCGACGGCTTGCAAATGGATCTCTTCCCAGGAGCACGCCGCAGCTGCGATTCGTAGGAGATCCTCTAGCTCTTCCTGCGCCACTCCGTCGCCGTCGTCGCTCTTCCCGATGTGAAGTTCGAGATCGCCGGAGAGCACCCTGGCGAGCGGATGGAGTCGCTCGACGTCGCTCCAAGTCAGGCGCCGATCCGAAGCAAGACCGCCTTCGATCACCGATGCGAGCCATGCGGCCGAGTGGATCTCCGAAGCCGGCACCTCTGGTGGCGAAGTCGGCAAGCCGAGGCAGCGGAAGAGAACGTCGAGCAACCGCCCCGCACGTGGCGGGTCTGAACGGCGGGTCCCGTCAGGAAGCTCCATCCACCAACCGAGACCCCCCGAGCGCGAGACCACACAAGCGATGCGGAGGGGGAGGACCCCGCCTGCATCGTTGACGCGAGTGGACAACGCATCCGACTCACATGTGCCGGATTCGCCTGTTACGGATGTCGACTGTTCTCCCGAAACCGTTGCGCGGCCGGTCGCGACGACGCCGACCGCCAAGCAGGCTTCTGGAGCCACCCAACCGAAGAACCCGAGAGAGTCGTCGTCGGCTTCCAGCCGCAGCCCAGAGTCTTCCTCCGGATCCTCGAATATCCGCAACCAGGTCGGGCAACCCTGCCTCTGAACGTGACCGCCCAGCGCCTCGAGCGCGTTGCGCGCAAGCTCCTGCCAGTCATACACCGGATCCACCTCCGCTTCATTGAACGTGTCAGCGGGGGCGGGTCCAAAGCCCCGAAACGAACGAGACCCAGGTGCACGTTAGCAGCGGGCTGCAACCGCGGAACCGGTGTCCTTTTTCCTTGGTGGGTTAATGCCTATTCCGCCGGCGGCACGACTCGCAGGTGCAGCTCCTTCAGCTGCGTCTCGGAAACCGGGCTCGGCGCGCCCATGAGGAGGTCGCGCGCGGTCTGGTTCAGGGGGAACGCGATGACCTCCCTCAGGTTCGCCTGGTCCTCGAGAAGCATGAGGAGGCGATCAAAGCCTGGGGCGATGCCGGCGTGCGGCGGAGGTCCGTAGTGGAAGGCATTCCAGAGGGCCGGGAACGACTCGCGGATCCGCTCAGGCCCGTAACCGGCGATCGCGAACGCGGCCTCCATCACTTCAGGGAGGTGGTTTCGCACCGCTCCGGATGAAAGCTCGACCCCGTTGCACACGAGGTCGTACTGGTAGGCAAGGATGTCCCCGGGGTCGTCAGTCTGGAGCGCCTCCAAGCCTCCCTGCGGCATCGAAAACGGATTGTGCGAGAAGTCCCACCCGCCCGTTTCCTCGTTGGGCTCGTACATCGGGAAGTCGACGACCCAGCAGAACGACATCACATCGGGGTCGCCTAGGGAGAGTTCCCTGCCGAGAGCCGTCCTCTGCTCGCCGAGGGTCATCGACGCCGCGATCGGGGGACCGATGGCGCACAGAATCGCGTCGCCCGGACCGGCTTCGACCGCAACCGCGAGGACCGTTGCTTCCTCCGCGGTCAGCTTGCTGGCGAGGGAACCACGGTTGCCTTCGGGGTCGAGCTGGAGCCAGGCTCCGTTGACGCCTTGTTTTCGTGCGGAGTCAGCGAAGGCGTCGAACCATTTCCGCGACCGTGAGGCTGCGCTGGGCGCGAGCAGCACACGGATCGAGTGTCCCTTCTCGGGGGCCTGCGCGAAGAGCGGGAGTTCGGTCTTGCCGCCCAGGTCGGCGGTCACGTCGGCGATTTCCAGCCCGAATCGAATGTCGGGCTTATCGGTTCCGTACCGTTCCAGTGCCTCTCTGAAACGCAAACGCGGGAACGTGTCCGGCGCCTTCTTCGACGAGCATTCGGAGACGATCCGTCCCATAAGAAGCTCGACCTCCTGGAACACGTCTTCCTGGGTGGCGAAGGCTATCTCGAGGTCGATCTGGTAGAACTCGCCCGGGCTGCGGTCGGCGCGGCTCGCCTCATCCCTGAAGCAGGGGGCGATCTGGAAGTAGCGCTCGACTCCGCCGACCATCAAGATCTGCTTGAACTGTTGAGGTGCCTGAGGGAGGGCGTAGAACTCGCCCGCGTAGAGGCGGCTGGGAACCAAGAAGTCCCTCGCTCCTTCGGGAGAAGACGCGGTCAGGACGGGGGTCTGGATCTCGAGAAATCCCCTGGAGGTGAGGTGACTCCGAACCACTTGGGCCAACCTGGCCCGCGCGGCGAGTCGTTCGGTCACCGGTCCCCGGCGCATGTCGAGATAGCGGTACCGCAGCCGTGCCTCCTCGCCTACTTCGGTGTCGCGCTCCACGGGGAAAGGCAGAACGTCGGCCCGGGACAGGACTTCGACTTCGCCGGCCACTACTTCGATCTCACCGGTCGACAGTTTGGGATTGACGGTCTCGCGCGGCCTTGCAGCTACCTCGCCACGGACACTGACCACGCTCTCCACGCGCAGGCTGCTGAGAGTCTCGAACGCCGGCACGTCGGGGTGCACGACCAGCTGGACGATGCCGCCTGCTTCGATGCCGCCCGCGTCGCGCAAGTCGATGAACAGAAGGCCGCCGTGGTCCCGCTTTGCCGCGAGCCACCCGGCCAGAAGGACGTTGCGCCCGATGTCTTCGGCTCGGAGATCTCCTCCGCGGACGTCTCGATATTGGTTGACGGCTAGGGGGCGAGTCGGCTCCATGACACGGTGCAGGCTAACGGCCGGGCGTGAGGGTGGGGACCCCACGCTCCGGAGGAGCACGGGGTTGGCGCCCCGTGCGGGACAGTGTCATTGCTTATGACAGAACCCCCGCCGGAGATGCCGGCGGGGGTTCCGTTAGATAACTGCTAGTTGAGTCAAACCAGCTTTATATGCCGGACTTCCTCCGCAGCCTGCGGACCAGGGCGAGAGCCCCACCGCCGATGCCGAGGAGCGCCACACCGGTAGCCGGCTGCCACAGACCACCGGGACCACCGGTGAAGGGAAGCGCGGGCTGGTGAGGGGCCGGGGGTGCCGGCGCAGCCTGCTGGGGCGTCGTAGTGGTTTGTGCCACCGTGCAGGCGATCGGGTTCTGCAGCGTCGAGGACGCCTCGAGATGCCCGAGCACCGGGTTGGCGATCTTGTCCGTCAGAGGCGTCGACAACGGGATGTCGAGGATTGACGGGATAGTGATTGCCTGGCTGACCCCCGGGATGAGGTTGGCAGGGATGGTTTGGCCACCGATGTTGATCGAGCTGCCCTGCAATCCCAGATGGAGGTTAAGCAGGTCGAGAGCGCCTGAGGCCTGTGTGCCGTCGGCCGACGCCACCGCAGGTGCACTCGGATTGCCGATGGCGTGCGGCTTCACATCGACGCGGAGGTCTCCGAGATTCAGGTTGACAGTTCCCTGGATGAAGTTCAGCAGTTGCTGCACCGTCGGCGTCTGGACGACCTGAGTGATCGTGTCGCTCAGTGTGGTGCCGACCTGAGTAAGGGCGGGGGTCAGCTGGTTTTGGATCAGACCAGTGATCGTCTGGATAGCGCTGCTGACCGGCGTTGAGCTCGCGAGCTGGTTCAAACCACTGATGACCTGGTTCAGCGTGGAAATCAGCACGTTGGGCACGTCCAGGCTGGCCAGACCGTTGACGATCCCCTTGAAGGTCAGCGGGATGTCGACCCCGTTGGCCCCGACGGTGGATAGCGGAAGGTGGACCAGGGAGACGTTTTGACCGAGTGCCGACAGCGTCACGTCGAGGATGTCGTCAGTCGACAGGTTCAGCGATGCCGGAACGCTCTTCTCGCCACTTGTCGTAGCCGTCAGCGTGACGGGATCGAGGTTGCCGTTAGCGGCGTGGACACCAACCTTGAGCGTCGCGATCCCGGCCAGGTTGACAGTCAGTGGAGCGATGATGTCCTGGGCCTGGGTCTGGATGCCGTAGCTCCCGTCCGAACCGTTGGAAACCAGGCTGGTGAGTGACTTGGTTTGCGCCACCGCCTGTCCCCCGGACCCCGCGGTGCTGAGCAGCGGGAGAGTCGAAACCCCCGCGGAAGTGAGCGACGGCAGCGAAGTGATCGCCGGCAGTCCTGGCAGGACACTGGCCGTCGCGAGATTTCCGAGTCCATATGAAATGTTCCCGGTCGGGCAGGCCGCGCCCGGCCAAGCTGCCTGTGCCTCGCCCTGGATTAGTCCCGCGTGCAGCAGCGGTTCGAGGGGGAGGTCGAGGAGCTGAGTCACCGACGCTGGCAGGTCCGGTGGCGCGATTGAGATCGCCGGCAGCAAGGATTGCTTGAGGTTGGCCAGCACGGAATTGACGGTGCTGCCCACTTGCCCGAGGTTGAGCGCGAGTCCCTGGCCCAAGTTGAAGGCCTTAACAGACGACGACTGCGCGGGTTGCACCAGCGTCCCGAGCTCAGACGTCAGGTTGGATGTCAAACCTGCAGTCGACGTCGAAGCTGACGACAGCCCCTGGTCGAGGGCGCTGACGCTGACTCCGGTCGACCCAAGGAGTTGGTCGAGCACAGGGATCCCGAGGTGAAGCTCGTCACCGGTCGCGTAGCCATTGAAAACGGCCTGGCTGAACGGCACTGCCCCCACAGGTGTCGCCGACGCTGACCCCCCTCCAAACGTAAGCGCTGACAACATGAGCGCGCTTGCGCCCGCGAGTCCAGCAAACCGCCCCATTCGCTGATTCATTTTTTAGCTCCCCAGCCTTTCACTTCAAAGTGGCCCAAGTGGCACGAACGGCGCAAAGGATAGATGAAGCGCCTCGCTGGGGGAAGAATTCGACCTGTAAGTCACGGCTCCTGCTTTCTATTTCTTGAGCGCACGCGTCCCAAATCACGCAAAATCGGAAATACCGGCGGGGCCCCGCCCTTTTTTCCTAGTAGGGCGGCTTGCGACAGACTGAGCCCGAGTCAAGCGGAATACGAACACAGGAGACGTGCGATGGCGAGTAGCAGCCGCAACAGCTTCGGGGCTCGGGCAAACCTATCGGTAGGCGGGACCACCTACGAGATCTTCCGGCTCGACGCTGTCGAAGGTTCGGCGCGTTTGCCCTACTCGCTCAAGATCCTCCTGGAAAACATGCTCCGCCACGAAGACGACCTCACCGTCTCCCGCGGGGACATCGAAGCGCTTGGCAGCTGGGATCCTTCCGCGGAGCCGGACACCGAGATCGCCTTTGCGCCGGCCCGAATCCTGATGCAGGACTTCACCGGGGTGCCGGCCGTCGTCGACCTCGCCGCCATGCGGGAGGCGATGTCGGAGCTCGGCGGCGACCCGGCGAAGGTCAATCCGCTCATCCCCGCGGAGCTGGTCATCGACCACTCGATCATCGCGGACGTATACGGCGTTCCCGACGCGTTCAAGAAGAACGCGGAGCTGGAATTCCAGCGCAACGAGGAGAGATACAGGTTTTTGCGCTGGGGCCAGGGCGCGTTCGAGACCCTAAAAGTGGTGCCCCCGAACACCGGTATATGTCACCAGGTGAACCTCGAATATCTCGCCCGGGTGGTTTTCGCCGAGGACGGCACGGCGTACCCAGACACCCTTCTCGGCACCGACTCGCACACCACGATGATCAACGGGCTCGGGGTTCTCGGCTGGGGAGTCGGTGGCATCGAGGCCGAAGCGGCGATGCTCGGCCAGCCGGTGTCGATGCTGATCCCGCGGGTGGTGGGGTTCCAGCTGACCGGATCCCTACCTGAGGGGTCGACGGCGACCGACCTGGTTCTGACCGTGACCGAGATGCTGCGCAAGCACGGCGTGGTCGGCAAGTTCGTCGAGTTCTACGGCGACGGTGTCGCGTCGGTCCCGCTCGCCAACCGGGCGACGATCGGGAACATGTCCCCGGAGTACGGCTCGACCTGCGCGATCTTCCCGATCGACAGGGAGACCCTCCGTTACCTGGAGATGACTGGACGCCCGCAGGGTCGCATCGCGCTGGTGGAGGCCTATGCCAAGGAGCAGGGCCTGTGGCACGACCCCTCGCAAGAGCCCCAGTACTCGGAGAAGCTCAGCCTCGATCTTTCGACCGTCGTTCCGTCTCTGGCAGGTCCTGCCCGGCCGCAGGACCGGGTGCGGCTGGACGAGGCGCAGAGCGGTTACCGCGCTTCTGTCGGCAAGTCGCTCGGAAAAAGTGGGGGAGGAGCGCCGCCCTCGAACCCGATGCCCGTCACGCTTTCCGACGGGACCAAGTTCGACGTCGATCACGGTCACGTCGTCATCGCAGCCATCACGTCGTGCACCAACACGTCGAACCCTTCGGTGATGGTCGCCGCTGGATTGCTGGCGAAAAAGGCCGTGGAGAAAGGGCTTTCGGCCAAGCCTTGGGTGAAGACGACCTTGGCGCCGGGCTCGAAGGTGGTCATGGACTACTACGACCGCGCCGGCCTGATCCCTTACCTGGAGAAGCTCGGCTTCGACCTGGTCGGCTATGGATGCACCACCTGCATCGGCAATAGCGGGCCTCTCCTGCCAGAGATCTCTCAGGCTGTTGCGGACGGGGATCTCGCGGTGGTTTCGGTGTTGTCCGGGAACCGGAACTTCGAAGGGCGTATCAGTCCGGACGTCCGGATGAACTACCTCGCTTCGCCTCCGCTGGTCGTCGCCTACGCGCTTGCCGGGACTATGGACGTCGACCTGATCAAGTCGCCTTTGGGGTCGGATTCCGCCGGCGATCCCGTGTACCTACGGGACATCTGGCCGAGCGCGCAAGAAGTAGCAGCGGTGGTCGACTCGTCGATCGAGTCAAAGATGTTCAGCGAGTCCTACGACTCGGTGTTCGACGGAGACGACCGGTGGCGTGGTTTGGATGTCCCGACCGGCCACGCATACGAGTGGGACTCGACTTCGACCTACGTTCGCCGCCCGCCCTACTTCGACGGGATGGCTCTCGAGCCGGCGCCCTTGTCGGACGTTCGCGGCGCCCGGGTCCTCGCGAAGCTCGGCGACAGCATCACCACCGACCACATCTCGCCGGCGGGAAACATCCGGCGGGACGGCCCCGCCGGCCGGTGGTTGATCGACGGGGGAGTGGACCCCTCTGACTTCAACTCGTACGGCTCTCGCCGGGGCAATCACGAAGTCATGATCCGCGGGACCTTCGCCAACATCCGGCTGCGCAACCAACTGGCACCCGGCACCGAAGGAGGTGTGACCAGACATCTCCCCGAAGGCGAGCAGATGTCGATCTACGACGCGTCCAAGCGCTACGAAGCGGACGGGATTCCTTTGGTGATCCTCGCGGGCAAGGAGTACGGGTCGGGATCCTCCCGCGACTGGGCGGCGAAAGGGACCTACCTCCTCGGCGTCCGGGCCGTGCTGGCGGAAAGCTTCGAGCGGATCCACCGGTCGAACCTCGTCGGTATGGGCGTTCTGCCCCTCCAGTTCCAGCCAGGCGACACGGTCGAGTCGCTCGGCCTCACGGGAGAGGAGGTCATCGACATCACCGGCCTCGAGGGACTGGCCGACGATGCCTCCCTGCCGAAGGAGCTGTCGGTGAAGGCCGACGGTCGCGAGTTCTCGGTGGTGCTGCGGATCGACACGCCCAAGGAGGCGCAGTACTACCGCCACGGCGGCATTCTCCAGTACGTGCTGCGCCAGCTCCGGGCGGGTTAGTCGGCTGTAGCCCCCGGGGCGGGGGTTCGGGGGATCCAGGGATCGGCGGGGGATCGGGGGATCGGGGGATCGGCGAGCGGTTTGGACCGGCGCGCGTTTTCGACCAGTTTCGTGTTAGTTCGTTCCGAGTTTTCCGGTGCAAATCGCATCTGCGGTACAAACGGCCACCCCATCGAGCGTCGCCTGTCTCACAGAACCCAAATGTCCCAGAAAAACGCCGGCCGCCTCAGGGTGACAGGCCTGACCTGATCGGACCAATCGACTCCGCCGGCGGAATCAGAGTCGGCCGGCGGCGGTGGCCGGCCGTTTAGCGGTCAGTCTCCTCGGGAGCCGGAGCCGCTCGTCCCGCTCTCCGGTTGCTCGGTCTCGTGCGAGTCCCCGGCGGTCGAAGTTGTGGAAGTCGGCGCTGCGTGTTCCGGTGTCTCGGTCTCGGGCTTATCGGTCTCCGGCGCCTCGGTTGTCGGCGTTTCGGTTTCTGGTGCTTCAGCGGCCTCAGTGCCCTCGTTATCCGTGTCGGTGTCGGTCTCGGCGCCCTGGTTGTCGTTGTCGGTCTGGCTGTCGTCATCGGCCGCGGTCGCGGGGCCGGCGCTCAGCGGAGTTTGCGGCTTTTCGACGTCGTGATTGGGGGCGGTCGTCGTGGTCGAGGTCGTGCTCGATGTCGACGTGGTGGTCGACTCGTTCTCGGCGTCGGACGCCGATTCGCTCAGATCCGCCGCTCGCAGCGAACTTACGATGCCAGACCCGGGATTGTTGCTATGGGAGTCCGAGGCGGAAACGATCCCTGAAGCGGCTGCCGCCCCTCCGCCGAGCACGAGAACGCCACTCCCGGCGAGCGCGGCGACCTTCAACTTCACGACCTTCAAGCGCATTTCAACTCCTGTTTCGAATTTCGGCAATCGCTGGCAAGGGCTTCGCTTGAACTGCGCGCGAAGGCCGCTGAAGTCAAACTTTACCCGCCACGTCAAGTGCTGAAACGCTCACTGTACGTGCTAGGAGCTCGGAGGATGGAGTCCGAGGGCGGGGTCGAGGTTCTCCCTGACCACATCCTCGAGCAGTTCGAGTGTTGCCCGGGCGGGCGCGCTGGGGCGGCCGCGCCGGCGAACCACGACTCCCACCCTCCGCCGGCGGAGTCCGCCGACGCTGACCCTGGCGGATCGATGAAAGCCCTCGCTGGCGCCGGTCGCCGGGAGGATGGCCGGCCCGAAGCCGCGCACCGACAACGACGCCATGAGCCGCACCCCGTCGAGCTCTGCGCGGGGCACGAGGGTGACGCCTGCCGTGCGGCAGGCGTCGTCGATCTCTTCCCTGAACGCTGTCCCCGGAGCGGGAAGCAGGAGTTGGAATCCGTCCAGCTGCGAGAGTTCGACGTGGCCGGCGCCGGCGAAAGGATGGTCAACCGGGACCACGAGGATCAGGTCCTCGTCGAAAAGCGGCCGTTCTACTAGTTCCGGGTTGCCCTGAGGGAGGTTCACCACAGCCGCGTCCAGAAAACCCGAGGTCAAATGAGGCTCCAGGATGGCTGTCGTCCCGTCGCCGAGGACCAGCCGAACCTTGGGGTGGACAACGGCCATGCTGTCGAGGAGCAAGGGCGCCAGCCAGCGGGCCGTGGTTCCGATCATGCCGATGCGTACCGTGCCGATCACCTCGTCCCGGAGCGCAGCGACGTCGGCGACCGCCGCGTCGATTTCAGCCAGCACCCGCCGGCCACGCTCGACGACTGCTTGCCCTTCCTCGGTTATCTGCCCTCCGTGACGGTCGACAAGCTGGACGCCCAGCTCCTTCTCGAGCCGAGCCACGTGGCTGGAGACGTTCGACTGCACCGTGTGGAGCGCAGCAGCGGCGTTCGAGAAGCTCCCGTGGTCGGCGATTGCTATCAACGCCTGAAGCTGTCGAAGGTCCATTCCTGACAGGGATAGCATCTGCGCGCATGTCCGCAACCGCGGCAATCTTCGATCTCGACCGGACACTCCTCCGAACCTCGAGCACCACAGCGATCAACGGCGCCCTTTTCGAGCAGGGGCTGGTCCAGCGCTCATCCCTTCCTGGGCAGGGATTGATGATGCGGATGTACGCCGTTTTCGGGGAGTCGCTCCCCTCGATGGCGCTGGCACGGGCGGCGGCGTTCGCCTCGAAGGGGTGGCGCGTGGAGGAGGTCGCCAAGGCGGCCGAGGCGGCCGCCGACACCCTCGAACGGCAGGTTCTGCCATATGTGCCGGCGCTTCTGGAATCGCACCGGTCGGCGGGGAGGATTCTCGTTCTCGCCACCACGACGCCCTATCAGCTGGTGGAGCCGTTCGCCCACCGCCTCGGTTTCAACGAGATCATCGCGACCAGATACGGAACCGAACCGGGCGCGCAGGGCGTCGAGCGAATGACCGGAACCATCGATGGCGGTTTCGTCTGGGCGCAAGGCAAGCTTCAGGCAGTCCGTCGGTGGGCGGCCTCCGCGGGCGTCGATCTCAAAGAGAGCTATGCCTACTCCGACAGCGTTTACGACCTCCCGCTTCTCATGGGTGTGGGACACCCGAACGCCGTCAACCCCGACTACCGCCTCCACGCCGCTGCGACGCTGCGGCGCTGGCCGGTGCTGTACCTCGACAGCCCGGTTGGCGTGCCCAAGGTTCTCGGTGCCGAACCGCTCGACGTATTGAGGGTCGGTTTCTCGCAGTTCGCCTGGCCCTTCGCCCGCTTCGATATCGCCGGCACAGAGAACATCCCTTCCCGCGGACCGGCGATAGTCGCGGCCAACCACCGCTCATACTTCGACACAATCGCCTACGGCATGGGCGTCTTCAGGGGGGGACGGAACCCGCGGGGCCTGGCCAAGAAGGAGCTCTTCGACGCTCCCCTCATAGGAACGCTGATCCGCGCCTCCGGCGCCATCTGCGTGGACAGGAAACGGTCTGGCAAGGCCGCCTATGAAGCGGCCGAAACCGCGCTTCGGAGTGGCGAGGTGCTCATCATCGCCCCCCAGGGCACGATCCCACGCGGCGAGGAGTTCTTCGATCCGAAGTTGAAGGGCAAGACGGGCGCCGCGCGGCTCGCGGCCAGCACCGGTGCGCCCGTTATCCCGATGGGCGTCTGGGGAACCGAGCACGTATGGCCGCGCTCGTCGAGGGTGCCAAACGTCGTTAACATCATCCGCCCGCCGACGGTGAGGGTGAGGATCGGTCCGCCGGTTCGCGGGCTGAGCGGAACCGACTTCCAGGCCGACACCGACAAGATCATGGAAGCCATCTCCGAGCTGTTGCCCCCCGAGGCGAAGCTGCGCCGGATCCCGACGGCGGACGAGCTTGCCCGGACTTACCCACCCGGCACGGAGGTCCCACCGCGGTAGGCGGCAAGAGGCTAGAGCGGTTAGCCGGATCGCCGCAGAGGGAATCGTTGATACATGACCGAAGGCGCCACGCCGGACCGGACTGAACCCATCGTCACTGGGCCGGACCACATCGATGCAGGTTTCCCCGTAGTAGGGGAGCCCCCCCCTCCACCAGGCGCATCGTCGAAGGACACGCCCGGCGCCTACGACGATCGTGAAAACGGTGCCTACCGGGGGTGGGAAAGGGCCGGGCCTGGCGGGGTGGCGATGATGACCAAGGGCCGGAAGGTCGCGCGGGTTGTCGAAGGCCACCTCAAGGACGAGTCAGCGTGGATGCTGGGGTCCGCCGCGCTCCTCTTCGCGTTGGCTGCCTACTGGCTCGGCTCGATACTGACGGCGTTCCAACATGCGCCGGCGATGACCGGGCAGGACCGGGTGCTCCTTCTGCTGGCACCCGGAAACTTCGTTTGGGCGGCCGCAGTTGTCCTCGCGGTGGCTCTCCATGCCGCGGGCCGCCACTTCGAGTTGGCTCCAGCGGAGCCCGGGCCTCTCAGGTCGCGTCTTCCCGGAGCCCTGCTCGCCGCCGCGATCGTCTCAGGTACGGCGGCAGCATTCGACGTGCTAGTCGAGCTGTCCAACTTTGGCCACGGCATCGACCGTGCCGTCGCCGGCCTGCTCGGCTACGTCGGCGTCATCGGCCTCGCCGGCATCGCCGCGTGGTGGGCGCACCGGGAGTCACTGGCAACGAGGACTCGGGCAACCCCGACTCCGGACCGCATTACCCGCTGACCCGGCCGGCTACCCAGTCCGCGGCAATCAGTCCGCGGCAATCAGTCCGCGGCAAGCAGTCCGCCGTCGGATCAGTCCGCCGCCCACCGGCGCGTGTCCCGCCGGCCAGCGGAGCGTCGCTTCGACCCGTCCTTGGCACCCAGCGCCCACGACCTCCGCCAAGCGCCGGCGTCGGGCCCGGTCAACGACGGCGTGGTTCTCGCCGCTGCCCGCCGGCGGGCGGTCCACCAGTCGGTCGTCTGCTCGTCGGCCAGGGCTGAGATCTCCCGCTCCATCTCGCCGGCGAGTTCCCGGGCGGCGGCAGAGCCACCCGCCCCGGCACGCAGCGGCCCCCCAGTTCCGGCACGCAGGGGCCGGCCAAAGGTCACCCTCGTACGCCCGGGCTGGATCCTGGTGCCGCCCTTCGGAAGGATCTCCCTCGTCCCGCTCACGTACACCGGGACGACGGGCCGACCGGATCGGGAGGCGAGCCACGCGGCGCCGGCGTTGTGCGGCTGGCCCCAGCCGTCGACACTCCGGCCGCCTTCGGGGAAGATCAGCAGGCTCCACCCGTCGTCGAGAAGCTCCTCGACCCGTTCGAGCGAGTCGCGGCTGACCCGCCGCCGCTCGATCGGCACCGCGTTCAAAAGAAACGCGAAAGCCGTGGCCTTCACGCGCGTGTCGAAGAAATAGTCGGCGGCGCCGGCGACGAAGAGGTCGTCCCTCCAATGTGAGGGGATCACCGACACCAGCAGCGGAGCGTCCACGTGGCTGGCGTGATTGGCGGCGAAGATGACCGGCTCGTCGAGGTGGGCAATCCGATCCAACCCGCTCACAGATGGCCGGGCTACCGCACGCACCAGCGGGCCGGCGACCAGATCCTGCACTACGGACCGGGCCACCCTCCCCGGGTACCGGCGAGCCCAGTCGCTGTCGTAATCGACGCCAAGCGTCTTCTCGACCGGTGGGCGAGGAATGCCCCCCGGCCACGTCGGCGCCGAAAACGGAAACGCCATCGGCCTCCGCCCCACCCTCCTCCGGACCGCCGAGACCAGATCGGGCGTGACAGGAAGGCGCCGGTCCGGGCGGCTCGACCCGGAAAGCTCCGTAGCGCGGCGCGTTGGCTCGGGCACTAGTGCACGTTCGCCAGCATGATCGGCGGGCAGTGGAAGTGGGTGATGGTCGCGTCGCGGCCCACCACGTCGCTAGCCATCTCGAGAGCGTCCGTCAGCGTTGACGCCGGAGAGAAGCCGAGCCGGCGCACCGACCGCGGCTCCCCACCCACAATGATCACCCGCCCCAGATGCTCCAGCGCGTGCGCGCCCCAGTACCACATGTAGAACGGGTGGACCCCGTGGTAGGCGTGGCTGGTCCGGTAAAGGTGCCGGTACCACTCGTCGGTCGCGAACCTCTCCTCGTAGGTCTTCTCGATCTCCACCGGGTCGGTGGTGTCGGCCAGCACCTCCTCGAAGAAGTCGATGTACGAAGGGTGGTGCACCGGATGGAACGCCCACGGTGTCGGGTGCGAAAGGATCGCCACCCCGCCGCTACGGACGAGCGGCTTCCCTCGGTACAGGTTGAACAGGTAGCCGAGCCCCATGCACATGACGAGGATCGGGTTCATGATCGAGTTCACGTTGTAGGGGCAGAGGTGCGGCAAGCCGAACACCGCGATGTCGGTTTGCCCTTCGACGTGCACCATCTGCTGGCGGTAGACCATCTCCGTCGTCGCCCGGTGAACCGCCTCCACCTCACCCGCGTGAACGCCGGTCATCTGGTGGGGCGCCTTGATCGACTGGAAGATCCCCCGCGCGACCCGCGGCGGCGCGATCGACAAACTCCGCGTCGTCGCGACGTAGAGCCCCCGATCGCGAGCTGACCATTCCCATTCACGCTTTTGCAGGAAGGCCATCTGCGACGGGAAAGCGTCGTTGTTCAGCGTCGTCTCTATCTGGAAGACCTTCACCCCCGACTGAGCAATCAGCCTTCCCATTCTCCAGTTGGAGGTGTGCAGCTCCGAGTTCTCCTGATCCATGAACGACCGGCTGTGCCGCATCGTCTTCACGTTGTGGTGATGGCGGAGGCTCCTGTAGCTCGCCAAGCCGGTCGCCACGCTCTTGTGCCCGCCGTCCATCGCCACCAGGTTGATGTTGACGTAGACGAGAAGGTCCGACTCGGCGGCACGCTTGTTGATCTCGACTTCCTCGCCCTGGTCAGTCTCTCCGAGATACACCAACGCAACGGGGTCCTCGGCGTCGTGCTGCAGCAACAACCCGTGAGGCGCGAACGCGTCGTACACCCGGTCACCGATCGCGTGACGGAGCTCGGCCTCGGTCATCCGCCGGTGGAGTGCGAGGGCGCAGATCAGCACCACGTCGTCGACCCCGGCTGCAGCCGCCATATCGAGCACCGCTTCGATCACCCGCTGGCGGTTGTCCGGCGGCTGCATCGGCGGCAAGGGGAGCGAGATGTCGTCGAACGCGATCGTCAGCCGCATCCCGGGGAATAGCAGCTCGGGTAACGGGCTGCTGTCGCCGAGCGGATTCGTCAGCGCGTCCCGGACGGCTTGATCCGGATCCTCGAGCGCGTCGAGCGGCTCGGGGGAGTAGATCACCCGGGAACGCCCCGCGGGCAGGCGCTCCAGGCGGAACCCCTCACCGTGCCAGGTGAGGATCGGTGGGGTCGAACGGTCGACTTCGAGGACGAAACCGGGGCGGGGCATGTACCTCTATCTTCTCTTCTCGGCACGCATGTCGAAGGTGACCTTCACCGCGCCCCTCCGCCCGGCGGTCGCGGCGTGCTCGATCGCGTCGGCGTAACGGTCGAGGCTGTACCGGGCGCTGACCAGCCGCTCGAGGCCGACGGCGTCGATCACATCCATCGAAAGGTCGAAGCTGTGCCGCCCGCCGGCCGAAGGTTCGGGCCCGTACGCGTACGCCCCTTCGAGCTTCACCTCGCGCTGCCACAGTCCGGTCAGGTCGACTTCGACGTGCCCGGCCATGCCGATCAGCACCACGGTTCCGCCAGGTGCGACGACAGCCAAGGCTTCGGACAAAGACCCCGCGCTTCCGACGCAGTCGTACACCACGGGTGCGCCTCCGGTGAGCTGGCCGTTGTCGAGGATCCAGCTGCCGGTCGCCCTTCGCACCGCCCGGCGGAGCTCGTCGGGCTCGACCACGTGGCTGGCGCCCAACTCGCGCGCGAGCCGCTTCTGCTCCGGATGCTTGGCGACCGCGATCAACGACACCACGTCCTCGCGAAGGCGTCTGATCGCTGCGATCGTCGCCAGGCCGAGCGTCCCGGCCCCTATCACAACCGCGGTGACCTCCTCGCCGGCGGGCACAGCCAGCGCGCCGTGGACCGCGCACGCGGTCGGCTCGATCATCACGGCGGCCTCGTCGCTGAACGACTCAGGCACATCGTGCAGCTGCAACTCGTGAGCCACGAACCCCAGCGACCACCCGCCGCCCGTGTCCGCGCAGAACCCCGTTTGCAGTCCCGGCTGAAGGTGCCCGCCGGCCAGCCGCTCGCAGCGGTTGGTTTGGCCCGAAACGCAGGCCGCGCAAAGCGGCTGCGCGTCCCGAACCGCGCAGTGAAGCACCGGCTCGACCACCACCCGGCTGCCGTCCTCGACGTCGGCAACTACCTCGTGGCCGGGAGTAAACGGAAAACTGACGATCGGCTCGAACCACCTCGACGACCTTCCGTCGACCGTCGACAGGTCGCTCCCGCATATCCCCGAGAGCCGGGGGCGGAGGAACTTCCAGCCAGCGCCAGGCAACTCCGGAGGTTCGACCTCGGCGAGACGCAACGCCCCGAATCGTCCACCACCTCCCGGCTTCCAACCCGACGCCAGCCGCGCCGCGGCGAAGCGCGGCAACGACCGCTCGATCTGGAGCGCTTTCATGCGCGAGGTCCGATCGGCAGAAGTGGCCGCGGACCTTCGGGAGCCTTGGGCCAGTGCTCGACGTGCCAGCCTCGTTTTCTGGCGATCGCAGCGAGCTTGGTCTCCGGGTTGACTGCGACAGGGTGCCCGGCGGCCTCGAGCATCGGCAGGTCGCTTGCCGAGTCGGCGTAAGCGACGCTCTGCTCGAGGTCAAGTCCGTTGCTCTTGGCGAAGTCGGCCATTATCAACGCCCGCGCCTCGCCTGTCGGAGGGGCATCGAGGAGCTCGCCGGTGAAGCGCCCGCTCTTTGTCCCAAGTCTGGCGCACACCACCTCGTCGAACAGCGGTCGAAGGGGTTCGATCACCACGTCGAGGGCGCCCGTGATCAGGAGTGTCTTGTGACCGAGGGCCCGGTGCTCACGTACGCGGCGGATGCCAGCGGGGAATGACTTGGTGAGGATGAGGTCGCTGAACAGCTCCCACCCGTCTTCCTGCAGTCGGGCGACCGGCGCGCCCTCGTAGCGCCGGTAGAAGTAACGGAGGAAATCGCCCCGGTCGGTGCGGTCCAGGGCGAGCAGGCGCGGGGCCTCCTTCAGGGTGCGAACGACGAAGCGGGCCCGCTCGGCATCGTCCTGCCGGCGGGTGGCGAGCCAGGCGTACGAGTCGACGACGTTCGAGGCGATAAGGGTGTTCTCGAGGTCGAACACGGCCAGCTGCCGGTCCGGTGAGAGCACCGCCCGCCGGCCTCGCTCCTGCCGGGTTAGCCCGGTCGAGCCCTTGGACGATCGGGCGGGAGTGCCGGCCTTGGGTGCCTGGCGAACCCGCGCGTGGGCGACGACGGAAGGGAGGTAGACGTCGTGGCAGAAGTGGCGCCAGTCGATCACGGCGGGGTCGAAGCAGAACTCGGCGCGGTCGTCGTCGGGCAGGCTGTCGGAGAGCTCGAGCAGGCGGTCGACGGTGAACACCGCTTCGGTCTCGGCGTAGGCGCCGTAGAGCTCTACGTATGACAGGGCCCGCTCCGCCTCCTCGCGCCGTTCCTCGAGCCGCGCGCTCAGATCGGCCTGGCGGCCCCGGAGGGGCAGCGACTGGAGGGTGCGCTCGGCCCGTTCGAGAACCTTGGTCGCTCTTTCCAGCTGGTGCTGTACCCGCCGGCGTCCGGGGAACGACCATTCGGGCACCATGATCGGCTGGTCGTGGCTGTCGGCGAGCGGGTTGTCCAGGAACCACGAACGGACCAGGTCGACGAGCTGGCGGTAGCGAAGCGGGTTGCGTGCGCCCGACGCCGAGTGGAACACGTCGGGCTCCGCGAGCGGTCCTCGGGCTGCGACGGCGAGGATCGACCCGACGACGAGGTCGACCGGGATGACGTCGATGATCCCTTCCGGAACTCCCGGGAACTCCTTCAACAGTCCCTTGGCGTAGGAGATGATCACCGGGTCCGCCATGCGGAAACCCCGGATCCATCCGGGGACCGGCTCGGCAAGGGACGATTCGATGATCGACGGCCTCACGATGGTCAGGGGAAGGTCGCCCCGGGTGTCGAGAAGGGCGCGCTCGCCCAGGGCCTTGGTGTATGCGTAAGCGTCCGGCCAGCCCAGTCCCTGCGCGCGGGACTTGCCGATCTCGACCATCCGGTCCTTGACCCATTCCTCGCGGAGCCTTTCGGCCTTGGTGGCCAGCAGCGGGCTGCCGGCGGCCCCCAGCTCCGACCGGGCCCTCCGGTTGAACCTGCTGAGCATCTTGGGGTCGCGGCTGTCGGCGTCCGCATCAGCCCGAGCCCTTCTGGAGGCTTCGACCTCGGCCTTCCAGGGCACGTCGGTGGACCATGGTGTCTTGTCGAGCGTGGCTTCGGGGGCAGGTCCCCGCCTGCTGCCTGCGACGTAAGCGGTGGAAACCGCGATCAGGTGCGGTTTGTCCTTGCTGCCCTCGTGAAGGCGGTTCAGCGTTGCGGCCACCCGGGTCGGGCCGAGGAGGTTGATCTCGACCGCGCTGTCCAGGGGCGAGTCGAAGCTGACCGCGGCGGCCGAGTGGATCACCGTCTGGCAGGACCGGAGGATCTCCTCGCCGGCGCCGTCGAGCCCGAGACCGTCGAGGCCGACATCCCCGGACATCACGAGAACCCGACGTTGCATCTCTGCGTCGTACTGGTCGCCGAGCTCGGACCGGAGCCGGTCGAAGCAGTTGTTCCGGAGGATCTCACGGCGAACCCGGTCCGCGGCGCCCCGCCGGCCCGGACGGACCAGAAGGGCGACCTCGCAGCCCGGAATGGAGCGCAGGAGGCGCTCGGCGAGAGCGGTGCCGAGAAAGCCGGTTCCGCCGGTTACGGCGATTCTCCGGCCCGCGAGAGCCTCACGTAGCATCCGCTGTGTCTACCATCCCGGTTCTTCGACCGGTATTTAAGCCCGGTAGTTACGGTCGGGTAGTTACGGGCCTGGCAACTCGAGAACCGGCACGCCGGCCGAGCCGCCCTGGGAGCTCGAGCAAGCCGAGCAAATCGCCCCCTCTTCCGCGCTTCCTGACCCCACGGACCGGAATCTCCCGTGCCTTATATCAGTATCAAACAGGGAAGGCTTTGGCTTCTCTTAACGCCTTGCACGTTTGGGTTTAGGAGGGGTATATCGCCGACTCGCCGTCGGCCCGGCAGGCTGCCCTTCGACCTTTCGGCGCCGGCCGGATCGTGGCGTCCCGGGCTCAGATTCCGCTCGGGATGAGGCTTTCGAGCGCGCTTGTGCCATTGCGGCCTTGCGTTGTCGCTGGGTGAGCACCAGCGCATATACCAGGGGGAACGCGATCGCTACAACGTGCAATGATCTAACCGAATTCGGACCACTCGGAAGGGTCACAAAGAACGCTGCCACGACCGCGGCAAACGGGACAATGAACCGGTTCCGAGTTCGCAATAAAGGAAAAACCGCGAGCGCGGCAACCAGACCAACTACAGCCAAACCGGTCTGTGGGTGCTTTGGGGCGCCGGCGCCGTGCCGCACCGCCAGGTTCAGCACCGCCACGAGCACCAGGATCGCTGCGACGCCGACCCCGTACCGAAACTCGGAGCCCCGCATCGCAGTGGGTTTGAGCGCGACGTCCTCAGGCTCGCTCGTGGGATCGCTCAACTTCCGGAGCCGTTCTGTTCAGTGGTCTGATCCTGGTCGGTCGTCTGATCCCGGCCGGGTTCAGGCTCTCGGGTCTCCGGTGCGGCCGGTTCTGGTTCGGCCGGCTCCGGGTCGGGCGTTCCTTCGTTCTGCACTTGGTCATCCTGGAACAGCCACGGGCGGATGCTGACCACGCTGTGTCGCGGGCGCCCGTACTCGAGATCCGCGTCGACTGGAAGGTCCTTCGGCGGGTCGCCGGAGGTCTCCATGATGATCGCCGGCTGTTCTCGAGGCTCGAATACCTGCTGCAATCCGAAGGCGAACCCGGTAAGGACCGCACCGGTCGCGCTCCGCCGGCGCCAGGCCTCGACCTTGGGCGGCAGAGCGGTGTGTGGGCCGTCGTCCGGGCCTTCACCTTGGGGCTCCGCGTCATCCCACAGCTCCTGGCTGCCGTCGTCCCAAGCAGGATGGCCGGCCTCGTCGTCGGGCTCCCAGGCCTCGCCGCTCGGGTCGTCGTCACGCGAGAAACGTTGCTCGCCTGACTCCTCTCCGTGATCCACCCTTTCAACGTACCGGAGGCAGATTGTCTCGGCTCCGCGGGAGAGGGCCGGGTTCGGCCTAACCCTGCGGCAACGGCGAGGGAAGCAGCGTCTCGCTCTCCAGCCACTGGTCCGCGGCGGCGGCCGCCGAACGTCCCTCCGCGATCGCCCACACGATGAGGCTCTGACCTCTCCCGGCGTCACCGCAGACGAAAACACCGGGCACGTCGGTCTCGTACGACGCCGACCTTGCAATGGTCCCGCGTGGCGTGAGGGACGCTCCGAACGCCGATGCCAGTGCAGGCTCGGGGCCGGCGAAACCCAAGGCGAGCAGCACCAATTGGCAGGGGAGATCGAACTCGGTTCCTTCCACCGGATCGAAGCGGGGGCGCCCGTCGACCATCGCCATCTCCACCTCACAGGCGCGCAACCCTGCAACCGTTGCGTCCTGGTCCGCCACGAACTCGAGCGTGTTGACGGAAAACAGCCTCTCGCCGCCCTCCTCGTGCGCGGACGATGTGCGGAACATCAGTGGCCAGGTCGGCCAGGGAGTCGAGGGGTCCCGCAAGTCGGGAGGTCTGGGCATGATCTCGAACTGGTGCACCGACAGCGCACCCTGCCGGTGAGCCGTTCCGAGGCAGTCGGCCCCAGTGTCGCCCCCGCCGATGATGACCACTCGCTTGCCGGCTGCGCTGATCGGGGTTGCCGCCGGCGGATCATCCTCGTACGTCGCGCGGTTGGCGAGCGGCAGGTACTCCATTGCGTGGTGGACGCCCGCCAGGTCGCTACCCGGGATGGGCAATTCACGCGGAACAGTCGCGCCAACGGCGATCACGACCGCATCGTGCGCAGCGCGAACGTCCGCGGCGGAAATCGACCCCGGGGCGGTCTCTGCGCCGACCGACACACCACAGACGAACGCGGTGCCTTCGGCCGTCATCTGCTCCAGGCGGCGGTCCAGATGGCGCTTCTCCATCTTGAACTCCGGGATCCCGTATCGAAGGAGGCCGCCGGGCTTGTCGTCGCGCTCGTACACGGTCACCGAGTGGCCGGCTCGGGTCAACTGCTGCGCCGCGGCGAGCCCGGCGGGACCGGAGCCGATGACGGCAACGCGCTTGCCGGTTTGCTTTTCGGGAAGGATCGGCTCCACCCAACCTTCGTCCCACGCCCGGTCGATGATGCTCACTTCGACCTGCTTTATGGTGACCGGGTCCGAGTTGATGCCGAGCACACAAGCTGATTCGCAGGGAGCCGGGCAGAGGCGGCCGGTGAACTCCGGGAAGTTGTTGGTGGCGTGGAGGCGTTCGATCGCCGCCTTCCACTGGTCGCGATATACGAGGTCGTTCCAGTCCGGAATCAGGTTCCCGAGCGGGCAGCCGTCGTTGCAGAACGGGATCCCGCAGTCCATGCAGCGGCTGGCTTGCACCTGCAGCCGCTCCGTCGGGAAGGGCTCGTAAACCTCCTTCCAATCGCGCAGCCGCACAGGCACCGGCCGGCGATGGGGGAGTTCCCGTCCTGCCTCCATGAATCCAGTCGGCTTACCCATGGCTGGCAGCCATCACAGCTTCGTCGACCGACTGTCCAGTTTCCTTCGCACGGCGCATCGCGTCGAGCACCCGCTTGTAGTCGCGGGGCATGACCTTCACGAACTCGCCGGAAGCCCTCGGCCAGCGGGAGAGCAACCGTCCCGCCACCGACGACCCGGTTTCGTTGGCGTGGCGTTCGAGGATGTCACCGAGCCAGCCCACCTCGTCCTCGTCGCAATCCTCGAGATCGACCATCTCACCGTTGACGTTGGCCCCGAACGAACCGCGGGGGTCCCACACGTAAGCGATTCCGCCCGACATGCCGGCCCCGAAGTTGCGCCCGGTTGGGCCCAGCACGACAACCCGCCCGCCTGTCATGTACTCACAGCCGTGGTCGCCGACACCCTCGACGACCGCGACCGCGCCCGAGTTGCGAACGCAGAATCGTTCTCCCACCAAGCCGCGGATGAACGCCTCGCCTCCCGTGGCTCCGTACAGGATCACGTTGCCGGCGATGATCTGCTTCTCGGGAACGAAACTTGCCGGCGCACGCTTCGACGGCCGGACGATCAACCGGCCCCCGGACAAGCCCTTGCCGAGGTAGTCGTTGGCGTCGCCCTCCAACCGCAGGGTCACGCCGCGGGGCACGAAAGCGCCGAAGCTCTGGCCGGCCGAGCCGGTGAACGAGATGTCGATGGTGCCCTCCGGCAACCCGGCCGCTCCGTACCTGCGGGAGATCTCGGCGCCGAGCATCGTTCCCACAGTGCGGTTCCCGTTCCTGATCGGCATCTCCAGCCTTACCGGCCGAACGTCGGACAACGCCGGCTGGCACAACTCGATCAGCTTTTGGTCGAGGGCCCGGTCGAGCCCATGGTCCTGCTCGATGACGCGGTGACGGGCAGCGCTTTCGTCGACATCGGGCTCGGCGAGGATCGGGCTCAGGTCCAAGCCGTTCGCCTTCCAGTGGTTTACGGCCGCCTGGACATCGATGAACTCGGGATGGCCGATCACTTCGTCTAGCGATCGAAAACCCATTGACGCGAGAAGCTCGCGCACCTCTTCCGCGACGTACTCGAAGAAGGTGACCACGAACTCCGGCCGCCCGGTGAAGCGCTTGCGCAACTCGGGGTTCTGGGTCGCGATCCCGACCGGGCAGGTGTCCAGGTGGCAGACCCGCATCATGATGCAGCCACTGACCACGAGAGGAGCGGTGGCGAACCCGTACTCCTCCGCGCCGAGCAGAGCGGCGACGAGGACGTCGCGGCCGGTCTTCAACTGGCCGTCGACCTGCACCACGATCCGATCGCGCAGCTTGTTCAGCATGAGGGTCTGCTGGGTCTCGGCCAGACCCAGCTCCCACGGTGCGCCCGCGTGCTTGATCGACGTCAGCGGCGACGCACCGGTGCCTCCGTCGTGACCCGAGATCAGCACCACATCCGCATGGGCCTTCGATACGCCGGCGGCGACGGTCCCGACGCCGACCTCGGCGACGAGCTTGACGTGGATCCGCGCCCGATTGTTCGAGTTCTTCAGGTCGTAGATCAGCTGGGCCAGATCTTCGATCGAATAGATGTCGTGATGCGGCGGAGGGGAGATCAGGCCCACGCCAGGCGTGGAGTAGCGGGTTTTGGCGATCCACGGGTACACCTTGTGCCCCGGCAGCTGCCCGCCTTCGCCGGGCTTGGCGCCCTGAGCCATCTTGATCTGCAGGTCGTTGGCGTTGACGAGGTATTCGCTCGTCACTCCGAAACGACCCGACGCCACCTGCTTGATCGCGCTCCGCCTCAGATCGCCGTTGGGGTCGGGGGTGTAGCGGTCCGCGTCCTCGCCGCCCTCACCGGTGTTCGAGCGCGCGCCGATGCGGTTCATCGCGATCGCGAGCGTCTCGTGCGCCTCCGCGGAGATCGACCCGTAGGACATGGCACCCGTGCTGAACCGTTTGACGATCGACGCGATCGGCTCGACCTCGTCGATCGGGATCGCGGTTCGCCCGAGTTCGGCGGCAGACCGCAACCGGAACAGCCCACGCAAGGTCCCGAGGCGTGTCGCCTGGTCGTCGACCGCGCGCGTGTACTGCTTGAAGATGTCGTACCGCTGTGTCCGCGTCGAGTGCTGCAGCTTGTGGACCGTCGTCGGGTTGAAGAGGTGGTACTCGCCTTCGCGCCGCCACTGGTACTCGCCGCCGCCCTCGATGTCGCGGTGGGCGAGCTCGGTCGGACGGTCCGGCCACGCCTTCGCGTGACGAGCAAGAACCTCGGCAGCGATTTCATTCAGGCCGATGCCGCCGATACGACTCACCGTGCCGGTGAAGTACTGGTCTACCAGCTCTCGGGATAGCCCGATGGCCTCGAATACCTGTGCACCCGTGTAAGACGCGACCGTGGAGATACCCATCTTGGACATCACCTTGAGGATTCCCTTGCCGCACGCCTTTACGTAGTTGTGCACCGCGTGGCGCGGCGTTACCCCCGTGACGATCCCGTCGCCGATCATGTCGACGATCGAGTCGAACGCCAGGTACGGGTTGATCGCCGAAGCGCCGTAGCCGAGAAGAAGCGCCATGTGGTGCACCTCGCGGGCCTCTCCCGTCTCGACGACGAGACCGACGCGGGTGCGCGTCTTTTCCTGGATCAGATGGTGATGCACCGCGCTCACGAGGAGCAGAGCGGGGATGGGCGCGAACTCGGCCGAGCTGTGACGGTCGGACAGGACGATCACCTTCGCGCCGAGCGCGATCTCCTCGCTGACCTTCTCGCAGATGCTGCCGAGCGATTGGCGCAGCGCCTCTCCCGGATCGGGTGTGTCCACCGGAAAATGGCCGTCGATCGCGAACGTCCGCCACCCTGGCACTCCGCCGTCCTCGTCGATGTAGAGCAGCTTGGCGAGCTCCTCGTTGGTGAGGATCGGTTGCGGCAGGACGATCTGGTTGCAGCTGTCGGGCTCGGGAGCCAGAAGGTTGCGCTCGGGCCCGAGGGTCTTGTGGATCGACGTGACCAGCTCCTCGCGGATCGCGTCGAGCGGAGGGTTGGTCACTTGGGCGAACAGCTGCTGGAAGTAGTCGTACAGGACGCGGGGCCTCTCCGACAGCACGGCGATAGGGGTGTCGGTGCCCATCGACCCGATCGGCTCATACCCGGTCTTGGCCATCGGCGCGACCAAGATCTTCAACTCCTCGGATGTGTAACCGAACAGCCTCTGGTGGGTGACGACCGACGCGTGCTGGGGGGTGAGCGTGAAGCGGTTGGGGAGGTCGTCGAAATGGATCTGCCGCTCCTCGAGCCAGTCGCCGTAGGGGTGCTCGGCGGCCAGCACGCTCTTGATCTCGTCATCGGTGACGATCCGCCCCTGCGACGTATCGACGAGGAACATCCGGCCGGGTTGCAGCCGGCCACGCTCGACGATCTTCGCAGGGTCGATGTCGAGCACGCCTACTTCGGAGGCCATGACCACGAGACCGTCGTCGGTGACCCAGTACCGCGAGGGACGCAAGCCGTTGCGGTCAAGGACGGCGCCAATCAGCGTCCCGTCGGTGAACGCGATCGAGGCGGGACCGTCCCATGGCTCCATGATCGAGCTGTGGAACTGGTAGAAGGCGCGGCGAGAGGCGCTCATGGTGCGGTGGTTTTCCCAGGCCTCCGGGATCATCATGAGCACCGCGTGCGGCAGGCTCCGGCCGCCGAGATGCAGCAACTCCAGGACCTCGTCGAACGTGGCCGAGTCGCTGGCGCCGGGAGTGATGATCGGGAACGCGCGCTCGAGGTCACCGGGGAACAGGTCCGACTCGAGCAGCGCCTCCCGGGCCCTCATCCAGTTACGGTTGCCCTGGAGGGTGTTGATCTCACCGTTATGGGCGATGTAGCGGTACGGGTGGGCGAGAGGCCAGCTGGGGAACGTATTCGTCGAGAACCGGGAGTGGACCAGGGCCAGGGCCGTGTCGAGGCGCTCGTCCTCCAGATCGAGGAAAAAAGTCTCGACCTGGGGCGCGGTGAGCATCCCCTTGTAGACGACCGTCCTGGACGAGAGGGAAGCGAAGTAGACGTTCTCGAGCTCGTGCTCGATCCGCTTGCGCAGGATGAAGGCACGGCGCTCTAGGTCGGGCCCGCTATGTCCGGGTGCTGCGACGAACACCTGGCGGAATACCGGCATGGCCGACAGGGCGATGCTGCCGATGTCCGACGAGTCGATGGGGACGTCCCGCCACCCCACGACGGCCATCTCCTCGGACGCGGTGATCCTCCCGATCTCGCGTTCCGCCTTCTGACGCGCCTCTGTATCCGTCGGCAGGAATGCGACCCCCGTTGCATAGGCCCCGGCAGGCGGTAGCTCGAAGTCAACCACCGCCCGGTAAAACGCATCAGGGACCTGGATGAGGATTCCCGCCCCGTCACCGGTGTTGACCTCCGCACCGGACGCGCCGCGGTGCTCGAGGTGGCAGAGGCTGCTCAGCCCCTTGCGGACGAGGTCGTGGCTGCGCCGGCCGTGCATGTCCACGACGAAGGAAACGCCGCACGAGTCGTGCTCGAATTCAGGTGCGTATAAATCTCGCGGCGAACCGAGAGCCATATGCGTCCTTCCGGGGATCGATCCGACTGGTCCTCGCACGAAGGGACGACGCTGGCCCTTGCTGCGGACGGACATGATACGTGATCTGTCCTACCCCGCGCTGGTTATTTCGTCCTTCTTGGCGGTTTGTCGGCCTCTGGGATGGGCCCCGGCAGGTGGCTGCCGGTGCTCCCGCCCCCCGTTTGCCATCGGAGGCTATGGTGAAAGCACCAGGGCGTGTGGCTCAGTCTGGTAGAGCGCGTCGTTCACACCGACGAGGTCCCGGGATCGAGGCCCGGCACGCCCACCAACACGCATGGGGGTTGCGGCTCACAAGGGGCTCCCGGCGCTACGCCTGGCGTAGCGATGCCTCCTCCGAGGTCGACGGCGCGGAAAGTCCGGGTGCATCGCTCGTCCCGATGTAGCGCCTTCCAGTCGACAGATCACTCTGGCCAGGAGGCCACTATGACTAGGAGGATGGTGCGTTGAAGACGGACCGTACTGTCGAAATGCTTCGCGTGATTCCTTCGCTCGCGTCCCGCACCGACCGTGAGCTCAAAAAGCTGGTGCCCCTCGTCGACGTTGTCGACATCAAGTCAGGCCAGGCGCTGACCGAGCAAGGCCGGTATGACAAGCAGGCTTTCGTAATCGCCGAGGGGTGGGCGGACGTTGCTATCGAAGGCGAGGTCATCGCGTCACTGGGGCCCGGCGATTTCGTCGGAGAGGTGTCCATGTTGATCGGCGGTCCGCGGACCGCCACGGTCCAGGCAGCGACTCCCATGACTGTGCTGGTCATGGGCCAAGCGACGTTCACCTCGTTCATCTCGAACGAAGCGATCTCGCCGGTGCTTTCCAAGCAGCTTGCGCGCCGACTCCGTACCGCTGACGGAGGGTTCCACCAAACAGCCGAATCGATTCAGAGCTGATCGGCGGTGCGCTGAGCCCGTCGGCTGCTACCCGGGCATCTGCCCCATGCGCTCCTGCATCTGCTCTGGAGTCAGGTCCTCGATGTGAGTGGCGATGCTCCAGCGATGCCCGAAGGGATCCTCGAACTCACCGCCTCTGTCCCCGTAGAACTTGTCCTCGACGGGCCGAAGTGACTTTGAGCCGGCCTTGATCGCCTTGTCGAAGGTCGAATCAACGTCCTCGACGTAGACATGAATCGTGACCGGGGACCCACCCACCGTCTTGGGTGACGGGGCGCCCATCTCAGGGAACTCGTCGGCGAGCATGATCACCGAGTCGCCGATCATCAGCTCGGCATGCCCGATCTTGCCCTCGGGACCCGGCATCGACATTCGTTCCTTGGCGCCGAGGATTGTCGTGTAGAAGTCGATGGCCGCCTTTGCGCCGTCGACATGCAGGTAAGGCATAACTCGGGGGTATTCGTCGGGGATTGGCTTCGCCACTTCCGTTCCTCCTGTCTTAGCGGAGCAGTTGTATGCCCACACCATTAGCACGGCAGGGCCGCGTCCGGGAACAGGCAAATCCACCTTTTTCGCGGTCCACTGTGGCCGGCGGGTGCGTCGATTAACCTTGGACCGCTTCACCGAAGGGAGATTCGTGTCAGTTCGCTTTCGGCCCCTGACGGGCCTGATGATCCTCGTCGCCGTGGCCCTGGTCGTGATCGGTGTCGTGTACTTCACGACCACCGCCGCCAACCTGCCGTCGTTCTTCCCAGGCCACCTCAAGGGGTCCGCTCATCACCACATCAAGCACGGCATCGCCTCCGTGACCCTCGCTGTCATCGCCCTCATTGCGGCTTGGTTCACGACAGCACCCTCCCGCCACACCGCGCCTTAGGCCGCATTTCGGCTTCCTGACCGGAGGGGAATGTTGGGGTCGGTTGCCTGGACCATCCAACCCGGCTCGGCGCTACCGGTCATCCAAACCTTGGCGTAGAGAACGGTCCCGATCGCCTGGAATCGCAGTGTGTAGTTCACACCACCACCGGCGGGGAAGCTCACTGAGGCCAGGTTGGTCAACGTCGACCCGACCTTCTTTTGAAGCACCAGGTGCCCTCCGTCGACGTAGGCCCTGTACTACCGGGTTGCGACCGCAGTGAGCGGCGTTGCAGTTGTCGGCGGTATCAATACGAACGACACCAAATATTTGGCTACACCGACTGTGGGAGCCTGATCACTACCCGGTTGTCGTCACGCTGCATCCAATTTGGGTGCCGTCGAACCTTCAGTGGTCCCAGGACCGGCTGAGTGGTTTGGTGCCTGAAGCAACAACTTCCATCAGGTAGAAGCACCTGCAGGGCAGTGAGCCGTCCGACATCGACGTCCCCGTAGCACCAGTTCCACGCGGCCATGAGCCCGTCTCGGAGATGTTCTTCGTCGATTTGAACGAGACCAAGTTTGGCGGCGCGCTTGTATCGAAATGATCGCCATTGGTCAATTCGATGCCCTCGGCTCACAAATCTGCCCACGTCGCAGAGGATCTCGGCGGCGTCCGCGATCGGATAACCGCTGATAAGGAGTTCGGGATGATCGCACTCGTCGATCAACCCGATTGTGTACACCACGCCTCGGTCTTCGGGGCCGTCCCCGACGCTCATGAGCGTGAAGCCGAACCTCGATACCTTGCACCGCAGGCTGTCGACGAAATCTTCATGCGTCTCACCTTCACAAAAGGCACACACCCGGCGGCCTCCTTTCAAGAATGTTCAGTGGGAACGAAAACGTCGGTCTTCTAAGGGGGCTTGCTTTCTTGCCTGTCACCTCGTGGCCTTCCACTTCGCTTTAGCAATCCGGCCTTGCGGTCTTGTTCGGTCTTGGCTTGGTGGTCGGTGTAGCAGCGAGGTTGAAGGTTCTTGTAGCTGGTGGGCCCGTTGTTGGCGACTGGGTCGACGTGATCGAGTTGGAGTCGGTGGCGTTTACCGCAGTCGGCGCATTTCTTGCCGTCGAAGTCGGGCGGGTCGCCGATGTCGAGCGCTGCGCGCAGGTGGGCCGGGATGTGCCGGCCGAATCGGGCGAGCTTGATGATGTCCACCCCATCATGAAGCACCGCGTTGATGAACGCGTCTTTGGCGAGTTCTTTGGCCAGCTCCGGAGTGATCGGACCGCCGTCGACGATGTGGCAGGGTTCACCCTCGTGAGTGTGGCCGCGCCGCCAGGCCCGAATGTCACAGAGGATGGTTGTCACAGAGGATGGTCAGCTCCACGTTGGTCGAACGTTTGGAGTCACCGCAGTTGTTCAACATGTCGACCAGCGAGTCAGCTGCGTAGGCGTCGAGAGGTTCGACTTCGGTATCGGCGTCTTGTTTGGCTGCCTTGCGCAACCGGTAAGCCCCCAGCTCGATGCGCCGAACCAGCGGCAAACCGGTCCCAGGCGGCAGGGCACCTTGGAACCGGACCATACCCATGCCGTCGGTCCAGGACCGGAAACAGCGGGCTCTTCGTTGCCGCTCCTGAAGCTCTTCACGTTTGATTGCCGCGAGACGCCGGTCCCGTGCCTCTTCGCGCAGGCGGCTCAGATCCGTCGTGGGAGCAAGCTCAACCAGCTCACCCTCGCTTCCGGGGGCCTCCTGGGCGGTGTTGGTGATCTCCTCCGCCTGATCGAGCGACAGCTTCCCGCCCAGGAGAGCGTCCTTGGTCTTGTCCCCCATATTGCCGGCGGTCTTCAGCTTCCGTTTCGCCTCACCGGGGGTGATGTCGGAGTGGCGGGCGAGCCAGTCCGCCCCGTCGGCATAACCCTTCTGCTCATGGGCCTTGCACTCCACCGCACGCGCCGCGGCCAAAAGCCGGACACCCGCACAGGCCTTCTCGGCCAACGAGACTCTCTCGGCGATCAGCGCACAGTCAGCACCCGAGTAGATGCCGGCGTCGAAACCCGAGGTGGCGTCGAGTAGACGATCGACTGCTTCGATGATGGATGCCGGCACAACACCTCCTCCAAGGCGCGCAAAACAAACCTGTACTGGAGGAGGCCGCTTCAAAGCATTGACACGCCCGGCCTCGAGGCGCCACTCACCAGACTATCGAACAGACGTTCGCCTGTCAAGCGCACGCCCGAGCCAGTTCCTGGCTTGGGGGATCAGTCTGCGCTCCGGATTCGAGGTGGCCGAGGCTTGTTCTGCGGGAAGCAGCTCGGCGAGTTACAGGCTGACCAGACCGTGAGTGAGTGCCCATACCTCGACGGCCAGCTCGGCCGGATCGTTTGATGCGACCTTGGGAAAACGACCAGCGCCGGTGCCGAGGGATTTCACGGGAACTGGATTGCCAGCCGCGTAGCAGCCAGGCCCTGGGTACGTTGATTGCGTGCCATCCGACCGGCTGGAGCGATACCGCGCCAAGCGGAGTTTCGACACCACCCCCGAACCGTCGGGCGCCCCAACCGGTGAAGAAGCCGACCACCGGGACCAACCGCGCTTCGTTGTTCAGAAGCACGCTGCGAGGAGGCTGCATTACGACTTCAGGTTGGAGGCGGACGGGGTACTCATCTCCTGGGCTGTACCGAAGGGCCCGTCGTACGATCCGAAGGAGAAGCGTCTAGCCGTCCACGTCGAGGACCACCCGCTCGACTACGAGGACTTCGAAGGGATCATCCCAGAGGCTCAGTACGGGTCGGGCAGTGTCGTGGTGTGGGACCGTGGGACCTACAGAAACATCACCGAGAAACGGGGCAAGCCCGTCGACGTCACAAGTGCCGTCAAAGCCGGGCACCTTTCGATATGGCTCGAAGGCACCAAGCTCGAGGGGGGCTGGTCGCTCACCAGGACCGGTGGCGACGACAACTGGCTCCTCATCAAACGTTCTGACGAGTATGCCGATCCCTCGAAGAACATCACCGAGACGGCGCCCGAGTCGGTCAAGTCAGGCCTCAACATCGAGGATCTCGCCGAGCAACCCGACCCCGACACGTGGACCCGCGAAACGGCGACCTGGATGCCGCCGATGCTCGCACAGCCCCTCAAGAAGACCGAGCTGCGTGCCATTTCGGACGACGAATGGGAGTACGAGCGAAAATTTGACGGGCTTCGGTGCCTCGCCGTCCGCAACGGCAAGGACGTCACGCTCTGGTCACGCAACCACCTCCAATTCACATCTCGGTTCCCGGAGATAGTCGAAGCGTTGAGCAAGCTGCCCGCGGACAACTTCACCATCGACGGAGAGGTCGTCGCGTTCGTCAGGGGCCGCACCAGCTTCGCCGAGCTGCAACGTCCCGGCCGAACTGCGAAGCCGGTCTACTGCGTATTCGATCTTCTCCAGTTGCTCGGCAAGGACACGACGATCCTGCCGTTGACAGACCGCCACAAACTTCTCGCGCAAGTACTTGAACAGGCGAACGACCGGATATCCCTCGTCGAACGTTTGAACGGCGAGCCTCAGGCCCTCCTGGACGACGCTTGCAAGAACGGCTGGGAGGGTCTGATCGCCAAGCGGACATCAGCCCCATACCAGTCCGGCCGGAGCCACGATTGGCGCAAAGTCAAGTGCTCGGCGAGCCAGGAGCTGGTTGTCGTCGGCTGGACCGACCCCACGGGATCACGCATCGGGTTCGGAGCGCTGCTAGTGGGCTACTACGACGATAAGGGCACGATCCACTACGCGGGCAAGGTGGGCACCGGCTTCGATGACAAGACGCTGAAAGATCTGCACGGTCGGCTGGCCAAGGCCGAGGTCCAACAGCCGCCGGTTGCTGAGACGGTGAAGGAAAAGAAAGCCCACTGGGTCCGGCCCGAGTTGGTCGCGGAGATCTCATTCACCGAGTGGACGACCGACGGCAGGCTGCGCCATCCGAGCTTCCAGGGGCTGCGTCCGGACAAGAAACCGAAGGAAGTCCGGCGGGAAGACCAGATGGCCTAGCCGGTGCGGGCCGCGATCCACGCCGCCATCGTGGAGATGACGTCGCTGTTCCGCGGCTCGTTGAAGATCTCGTGCCACAGGCCCGGCCACAACACCGAAGTCATGTCCTCACTAGATGCGGACGCCACCAGATCGCGCAACGCCTGCGGGCTGACGAGCAGGTCGCTGCTGCCGTGCATCGCCAGGATCGGCAGGGTCAGCTCCTTCAGTCTCGAGCGGACCCCCTCGACCTGAGCGAAGGACTCGATGAACCTGCGGGGAGGCGGTCCGAGATACACGAGCGGGTCGTCTTTGTAGGCCTGGACCACCGCCGGGTCGCTCGACACCGCATCCGCCAGCCCGAGATCGGGAATCTCCTCGAGGTCGGCCAGGGCGACGATCTCCGGCGCCACATACAACAGCGCTCCGGAAAGGAGGAGCCCGGTCAGGCGATCCTGATGATCCTCGGCATACGCGGCCGCAATCAGCCCGCCCATCGAATGCCCTACCAGGAAGAGCGGGCCCGATGGGGCTGCATCCCTCACCAGATTGACGAACAAGTCCAAGTCGGCGACCGCGGCCGCCACCGACCCGATGTCGGCCCGGTCACCCTCGGACTGGCCGTGCCCCCGGTGGTCCAACGCCCACGCGGAGAAGCCAGCGGCGTTCAGGGCGGACGCGACGTGCGAGTACCGCCCGGAGTGCTCGGCGAAGCCGTGCGCTATCACCACCTGCGCCTTCGCCGGGGCTCCCGTATCCCAATGGCGGTAGTACAACCGACCGCCCGCGAATCGTCCTTCCAGCATCTTGCTCATCGCCAGCATGATGTCACGTCGCGCCGGGCGGGTACCGTGCGAGTGCAGATCAGGAGGTGGGGATGTCTCTTCCCAGCTGGGTGTTCGCGAAGATCGGCCGTTTGCCGCCGGCGCTATCCACCGAAGTGCGAGTCGACCGTGATCTCGAGGCAAAAATGCCCGACGGCGCCATCCTCCTGGCCGACCGCTGGTACGCCCCGGCCACCGCGGACTCCGATCCCGTCCTGCTGCTCCGCTCGCCGTACGGAAGGCGCCAGCTAGGCGTCTACGGCCGCCTTTTTTCCGAACGCGGCTACCAAGTGGTGATCCAAAGCTGCCGGGGGACGTTCGGCTCGGGAGGGAGGTCGTTCGACCCGTTCCGCAACGAGCGTGCCGACGGACAATCGACCCTCGAATGGCTCGCCGACCAACCGTGGTTCACCGGGTCCGTGGGTACGTTCGGGCCGAGCTATTTGGGACTCGTCCAATGGGCCGTCGCCGCCGACCCTCCTCCCTTCGTCAAGGCGATGTCGTTGCAGGTGACGACCGCCCGGGTCAGAGACATCGTGTATCCCGGAGGCTCGTTCGCCCTCGAAACCGGCGCCTTTTGGGTCAATCAGGTGCAGATCCAGGAGCTTCCGGTGCGGAAGTTGCTGTGGCGGATGCTGGCGGGCCGGCGGAAGCTGGCTCTCGCCTACACCACCCTGCCGCTCGAGGACGCCGACACGAAGGTGCTCGGGTCGCAAGTCCCCTACTACCAGGACTGGCTCGTCCACGACGCGATCGACGATCCGTGGTGGGAGCCGCTCGACTGGTCCAAAGAGGTCGACCGCACCCCGCCGGCGACCATGATCGCCGGCTGGTACGACATCTTCCTTCCCGGAGAGCTCGAGGACTTCCGCCGGCTTCGGGACGCGGGTAGGGAGGCGCGTCTGACCATCGGTCCCTGGACCCACACCAGCATCGGAGCGGGCTCGACGTCGATCCGCGACGGGCTCGATTGGTTCGGGACCCATCTGCGGAACGGGCCGGCGACTCAGCGACAACCCGTTCGGTACTTCGTGACCGGGTCGAAGCGATGGGTCGAGGCGGCGAACTGGCCACCGGCGTTCGAAGTGGAGAGGTGGAACCTGCAAGGGGGGCGGTCGTTGTCGGTGGACCGGCCGTCGCGTGGAGTGCCGGACAAGTTCCGCTACGACCCGGCGGACCCGGCGCCCGGACTCGGGGGCCCCAGCCTCGACCCGATCAGATCAGGAAAAAGGAAGCAGCGACGGCGTGAGTCACGGCCCGACGTGCTCAGTTACACGAGCGCCGCCTTGACGAGGGATCTCACCGTGGCCGGGCCCGTCAACGCCGAAGTCTGGGTGCGCTGCAGCCGGACCGCTTACGACCTCTTCGTCAGGCTTTGCGACGTTACTGAGCGGAGGAACTCGTACAACATCTGCGACGGGATCATCAGGATCAAGGAAGGCGACATCGAAACCTCGCCGGACGGTTCGGTCCGGGTGCGCCTCGCGCTCTGGCCGACCGCCCACACCTTCAAAGCCGGGCACCGGATCCGGGTGCAACTATCGAGCGCCGCCCACCCGCTATATGCACGGAATCTCGGGGGAGGCGAACCGCTCGGAACCGCAGCGGCTCTCTTCCCGGGTGTTCTCGAGGTGTTTCACGATTCCGAGCATCCGTCCGCCGTCGAGCTGCCGGTAAGCGCGCTCTAGCGGCAGAACCGGGGGAAAACCAGGGTCTTCGACGGGCGCGACTTCGAGACCAGTCCACCATCGTTGGAAACGTGTTCCGACGAAGTCACATGCCGGCCCTCGACGGTGCGGCCGAATGGCTCAACTCCGAGCCTCTGACCACTGCCGAGTTGCGGGGCCACGCCGTAGTGGTCGATTTCTGGACGTTGACGTGTATCAACTGGCTTCGCACGGAGCCGTACGTCCGAGGTTGGGCGCGCGCGTACCGAGACGACGGGCTGATCGTTATAGGCGTCCATACTCCCGAGTTCTCCTTCGAGCACCAGGTCGACGGCGTGCGACAGGCCGTGTTCGACCGAGAAATCGACTATCCGGTCGCGATCGACAACGACTACAAGATCTGGACCGCGTTCGACAACCACTACTGGCCGGCGCTCTACTTCGTCGATCCTGACGGCGTCATTCGCGACGAGCATTTCGGGGAGGGACGCTACGAGCAGTCCGAGCGCACGATCCAACGGCTCCTCGGAGTGCAGCGTGAGCTCATCAAGGTTGAAGGAGCCGGCGTCGAGGCGGAAGCCGACTGGTCCCACCTGCGAACACCCGAGACGTATCTCGGCTGCGGCCGATCGGAGAACTTCGCGTCACCCGGTAAGGCGTTGCTCGACGAACCCGGCAGCTATGAGCTGCCCGAGCGTCTCCGCCTCAACCAGTGGGGGCTCAGCGGGGCATGGACGATCGGATTCGAGAGCGTGGTCGTTGACAAGTCAGGCAGCGGCATCGTCTTCCGGTTCCACGCCCGCGACGCGCATCTCGTGCTCGACAGCCAAGCCACGGATCCGATTCCATTCCGGGTGCTACTCGACGGAGAGGCGCCCGGATCCGCTCACGGGGTTGACGTCGACGAGGAGGGTATGGCGACCTTACGGGAAGGCCGTCTCTACCAACTGGTGCGCCAGCGGGGTGCGGTCGTGGAGCGAACCGTGGAGATCAGATTCCTCGAGCCGGGCGCCGAGGCATACGTATTCACGTTCGGGTAGGAGTCGCTCGCCTCGCCGGGGCAGCTACTCAGTACTCGATGCCCTTCTTGGCCTTGATCCCTTGGTCGTAGGCGTGCTTCAGCTTGCGCATCTCGGTTGCCGTGTCCGCGAGCTCGAGCAACTCCGGCGCAGCATCTCGACCCGTGAGCACGACGTTCGTGCGGGGCGCGCGGTTGGTGACCCCGTCGACGACGTCCTTGACGTCGACCCATCCGTATTTCACCGCGTAAGTGATCTCGTCGAGTATCAGAAGGTCGTATTCACCTGAGCGAAGCTTCTCCGCGGCGACCTCCCACGCATGGCGGCCCTTTGCCGCGGTCTCGTCGATGTCGGTGGACTCCCAGGTGAACCCGTCGCCAAGCGTGTGCCACTCGATGCCGAGATGATCCGCGAGCTTCCGCTCGCCGGTCTTCCACTTACCGCCCTTGATGAACTGGACCACACCGACCTTCCAGCCCCGCGCCCACCCGCGTGCCATGACCCCGAATGCGGCCGACGACTTTCCCTTGCCGTGCCCGGTGTTGAGAAGGACCAGCGACTCAGATCGCGCCATCGGCTCCGAAGATTAAATCGTCGGGGGCCCGCGCCGAGCTGTTTCGCCCCGCCTCGCGGCGTCCCCGCTCCTGACGGAGCGGGAAAACGACCGCCCGGCACGCCGCTCCAGCCGGCGCCGGCGATGTACCCGCTTTCGTTTCGGAGCCGCTGAAGTGAGACGCGGCTAGTGTCATAGCCGCAGCGCAGGGAACCCGGTGCGAATCCGGGGCTGTCCCGCAACTGTCACCGGGGAGCAATCCTCCATCGAATGGCCACGGCCCCTCGGGGCGGGAAGGCCGGAGGGGAGCGGATCCGGGAGCCAGGAAACCTGTCTGCCCGCATGTCGGAGGTGCGCGAGGACGTGAAATCGGAATTGGTCAGGTGATCACCCTTCTGCTCGGTGGGGCGCGGAGCGGAAAATCAGAGCTCGCTGAACGGATCGCGGCCGGGCTTCCAACCCCGGTCACTTACGTGGCAACCGCTGATCCGGGGGAGGACGAGGACTTCGCCCGGCGGATCGAGGAGCACCGGCGCCGCCGGCCTGCGGGCTGGAAGACCGTCGAATCCGGGCAGGATCTGATCGAGAGCCTGCGGGACCTGAGCGGCACGGTTCTGGTGGACTCGCTCGGCACCTGGGTGGCCTCGCTGCCCGGCTTCGCGGTCGATGCTCGTTCTCTGGGCGAGGTGCTCACTGCTCACCACGGAGACCTGGTGATCGTGTCCGAGGAAGTCGGCTTAGGAGTCCACCCGTCGACGGACGTCGGAGGCCGATTCCGTGACGCCCTGGGCACCCTCAACCGATCCGTCGCGCAGGTCGCCGACGAGATCCTGTTCGTCGTGGCCGGATGCACCCTCCGTCTGGATAAACCGTTCGCCGAAGACGTGCTCGGATGAGAGCGGCGGTCGCGTTTCTTACCTCTGTCGGAGGAGCTCGACGTCCGAGCCCTCGGACGCTCGACTGGTTCGGAGCGGTGGGAGCGGCACTCGGAGCGCTCCTCGGCTTGGTGTGGTGGGCGGCGGGCAAGGCGTGGACAGTCTGGGTCGCTGCGGGAGTGCTCGTTATTGCCGATCTCGCGTTGACGGGGATGCTTCATTTCGACGGTCTCCTGGACTCCGCCGACGGTTTGCTGCCTCCGATGGACCGGCATCGCCGCCTGGACGTGATGGCTTCTCCCGAAACCGGTGCCTTCGCGGTTGGCGCCGGCGGCGCCACGCTGCTGCTTCGCTGGGCAGCGCTCGCCGCGATCAGGCCTACGCTCCTGCTGATCGCGGGTCTGTGGTGTCTTTCTCGCACCGGAATGGCCGCCGCTGTGCGATACCTGCCGTACGCACGTGCCGAGGGCGGCCTGGCGACCGCCTTCGCCGGCAAGCCCAGACCTTGGGCGATCGTCCTTGGAGTGGCGGGGTCCATCGGGCTGGCGTGCGCTTGGCGGCCGCTTGCGGGACCGGTCGCGGTCGCGTGCGCCGCCGTGGCTGGTGGGGGAGTCCTGTGGCTCGCGTTCAGGCGCATCGGGGGTTACACGGGAGACGTACTCGGAGCCTTCGGCATGGTCGCCGAGACCGCCGGGCTGCTTGTGGCGGCCGCGCGCTGGTGAGCACGAGTACCGGTATCTGCCGATGACTGCTGTGCTGACCCGATCGGCGGCGGTGGCAGCCGGGCTCGCCGCGGACCGGTTGTTCGGCGAGCCGCCGGCCGCGATCCACCCGGTGGCTCTTTTCGGAAAGACGATGCAGGCGGCGGAGCACAGGCTGTACTCGAACCGGCGGTCGGCGGGCGCCGTTTACGCGGGTCTGGGAGTCATCGGCGCCGCGGCGCTCGGGCGAATCATCAGCCGCCCTCGCAGAGCTGTGTCCCGATTCGGGTCCCAACGGGTGTCATGGACCGCATTGTCGGCGGCGACGTACGTTGCCGTCGCCGGTCGGGCGTTGACAGAGTCGGCGTCTCGCGTCGCTGACGCGGCATCGCAGGGAGATCTCGCGCTGGCGCGAGCTCGATTGCCGGAGCTGGTCGGAAGAGACCCATCGGGCCTCGGTACCGAGGAGATCTCCAGGGCGGTCGTCGAGTCACTGGCCGAAAACACCGTCGACGCCGTCGTTGCGCCGGCCTTCTGGGGTGCTGTCGCCGGCGCGCCCGGGGTGCTGGCTTATCGAGCTGTCAACACCCTCGACGCCATGGTGGGGCATCGCTCTGATCGCTACCTGCGCTTCGGGTGGGCGGCAGCGAGGGCCGACGACTTCGCGGGGTGGATCCCGGCAAGGCTGACCGCGGTTGTCGTCGCATGCTCGAGACCGGCGTCGGTGTCGCGGGTCTGGCGGGCGGTGCGGCTTCAGGCGCCGGCTCACCCGTCCCCCAATGCCGGAGTGGCGGAGGCGGCCTTCGCGGCCGCGCTGGGGTGCCGGCTCGGAGGAGTCAACGTGTACGGGTCCCGGGTCGAAGAGCGGCCTCTTCTCGGGCAGGGACCCCCGGCTTCAATCGGCGACATCGGGCGCGCCGCCGCTCTGAGCCGGGATGTGGTCGCGCTTCTCGCCGCGCTCCTGAGCGGCCCTTCGATCATCCGCGTCATGAGAGCGAGTCGCGGGCGCGGGGCGCGCGGCAATGAAAGGAAAGACGGCTGATGGTCTCGGTAGGCCACGCCCCTCCGCCGAGCGCCCACGGGGGAGACGGTGCCCGTCTCGCCCAAAGCCTCGGCATACCCGTCGACGACGTGCTCGACCTGTCCGCAAGCCTCAACCCGGTAGCTCCGGATGTACGCAGGTTGCTGGCACGGCATCTGGAGTCGCTGAGCCGGTACCCCGATGTGACAGACGCCACCAACGCTCTTGCGAATGCGATGGGGGTCGATCCCGGCCGCCTCGTTCTGACCAACGGCGGCGCTGAAGCGATCGCGCTCGTCGCCGCCGAGCTGCAGAGCGGTTGGATCGAGGATCCCGAGTTCTCGTTGTATCGCAGGCACCTTCTCCACGTTGAGCCCAACGCGCCGCGCTGGCGGTCCAACCCGAACAATCCGAGCGGCCTCCTCGCCGGATGGGACGAGACCGCTGAAGTGTGGGACGAGGCGTTCTGGCAGCTGGCGACCGGCAGTTGGACCAGAGGTGACGCCGACAACGGGTCAATCGTCATCGGTTCGCTCACCAAGTTGCTGGCCTGCCCTGGATTGCGAATCGGATACGTCATCTGCCCGAGCGAGGAGGTTGCCGGCAAGATCAGGTCGCGCCAGCCGCAGTGGCCTCTCAACGGCCTGGCCGCATCGGGGCTTCCTGAGCTCCTCGAGACCATCGACCTTCGCGGTTGGGCCCGCTCGGTCGCACAGCTACGGGGGGATCTCGAGCGCCTGCTGCGCGACACTGGCTTCGATCCGCGCCCTTCGGACGCCAACTGGTTGCTGCTGGAAGCGCCCGGTCTCCGAGACGAGCTCGCCCAACGGGCGATCCTGATCCGGGACTGCAGCAGCTTCGGTATGCCCGGCGTGGTCCGCATCGCGGTCCCGCCCGAGGGTGGCCTCGAGCGGCTCGAAGTGGCCTTGGCCCACCGACGTCCCAGTGGACGTCCCACTGGACGTCCCAATCGATGTCCCAATCGATCTGATGGAACCCCGGCGTGAGCGGCTCGGATCGGCTCGCCGGCGGACTGATGGTATGCGGTACTTCCAGCGACTCCGGAAAGACCACGCTGGTTACCGGTTTGTGCCGGGTCCTCGCGCGACGAGGACTCAAGGTCGCACCGTTCAAGGGGCAGAATATGGCCCTCAACTCGATGGTCGTGGCAAGTGGGGCGGAGATCGGTAGGGCGCAGGCGGCACAAGCGGAGGCGGCCGGCGTCGAGCCGGAGGCCGCGATGAACCCGATCCTCTTGAAGCCGTCCGGCAACCACACCAGCCAGGTGATCGTCATGGGGCGGCCGTGGGCGAGCCTGGACGCTCGCGCCTACCAGGAGGTCAAAACCGAGATGTGGCCCGTCGTCACCTCGGCGCTTGCGGACCTCAGAACTCGGTTCGACGCGGTCATTTGCGAGGGGGCCGGAAGCCCGGCCGAGATCAACCTGCTCGAGCACGACCTCGTCAACCTGCGATTGGCGCGCCACGCCGAACTGCCCGCGCTGTTGGTCGGCGACATCGATCGGGGAGGAGTTTTTGCGTCCATCTTCGGGACGCTCGCGCTCCTGCCGCACGACCTCGGCGGCTGCATCCGTGGCATCGTGATCAACAAGTTCCGCGGCGACCGGTCGATCCTTTCTCCAGGACTCGAGGATTTGGAGCACCGCACTGGAGTCCCCACACTCGGGGTTCTTCCGTGGCTCGAAGGCGTCGACTTCGACTCGGAGGATTCCTTGGCGCTGCGGCGTCTACACCGCGAGATTCACGCGCGGCGAGAAGGTTCGGTGGTCGATGTCGCAGCGATCGCATTCCCACACATCTCCAACTTCACCGATCTCGATGCGCTCGCACTCGAGCCCGACGTGAATGTCCGGTTGGTCGAACACCCGGGCGACCTCCGGCAACCGGACTTGTTGGTCCTGCCGGGTACCAAGTCGACGCTCGCCGATCTGGACTGGCTGAAGGAAACCGGGCTGGCCGGTGCGATCACTGAACTCGTCGGTCAGGGTTCAAACCCGCCGGTCGTCCTCGGCATATGTGGCGGTTACCAGATGCTTGGGGAACGGATCGAGGATGCCGTCGAGTCACCAAAGCCTCGTGTCGCAGCTGGACTCGGGCTCCTGCCCGTCTCCACGATCTTCCAGCCGACGAAGATCACCGAGCGGCAAGCAGGGATCGCGTTCGGCCAAACGGTTACGGGTTACGAGATCCATCACGGCAGGACGGCTTCGAGCGAACCGTGGATCAGGCTCGGCGATACGGGAGGCAACCCGCGGCACGAAGGCAGCAGCACCCGCGACCGAAGGATCCTCGGTACCAGCCTTCACGGTCTCCTCGAATCCGATGCCTTCCGGCACGCGTTCCTCGCCGATATAGCTGGCCGCGCCGGAAGGACCCGGACACCCACCCGCGTGTCGTTCAACGCCGCACGGCAAGCGCGTTACGACCGGATCGCGGACGCTGTGGAAGAGCACCTCGACGTCGCAACTGTCGAGCGGCTGATCAAGGAAGCGTCCATAGGTGAAGGTCACACCGGCTCATGATCCTCTTCCTCACCAACGCGCCGACCGAGATCCTCGCGCTGCGCTCGATCGTCGAAGGTCTACCGGACGACTTTCCCGACGTGAGAGCCGCCAACCCGTCGGTCATGCAAGCAGTCCCGAGCCTCGAAGGGGTTTCACTTGTGGTGGTGCGGCTTCTCGGGGGCGCAACCGCGTGGCCGGCGTTCGCCGAGTTTCGGAACTCCTGCGTTCGGTTGGACGTCCCGTTCGTGAGCTTTAGCGGAGAAGCGGCTCCCGACGCGCAGATGACCGCTGCGTCGACCGTGCCGAGCGCCACCGTTGCTCAAGCGTTCGAGTATCTGGTGCACGGAGGCCTCGCCAACCTGGAGAACTTCCTGCTGTTCCTCTCAGACACCGTCCTCATGTCGGGGTACGGCTTCGAGCCTCCGTCAGAGGTTCCGGCGACGGGCGTGTACTACCGCTCGACGACCACGCCCGAGTTGCAGGACGTGGCACACCATCCCCATGTCCCAGACCATCCCCATGTAATAGTCCTCTTCTACCGGGCCCATCTCATTGCCGGTAACACGAGGTTCGTGGACGACATGTGTGCGGAACTCGAGAGCAAGGGCGCGCAGGTCACCGCGATCTGGTGCTACACGCTGCGCCCCGACGCGGCCGGCTTCGTGCCCGCCCTCGAACTGGTCCGGGAAAACAAGCCCGACTGCGTGATCACCACCGTCCTTGTTTCGGGCGGCTCGGCGGGCGACGGTTTGTCGTGGGACGCGACGGCGATCGGATCCCTCGGCGTCCCGGTGGTGCAAGCGGTGACCGCAACGACATCTAGAGCGGAATGGGAACTCGCATCCACCGGGCTTTCCCCGATCGACGTCGCCATGCGAGTCGCGATCCCGGAATTCGACGGGCGGATCGTCTCTGCCCCGTTCTCCTTCAACGAGGAGGTCGACGACGGTGACAGCCTCGGCATACCGGTAAACGCCTACCGCACCGTGCCCGATCGGGTCGCACGTGTCGCCGGGCTCGCCGTCCGTCTGGCGCAGCTCCGCCACACGCCGCCCAGCAATCGCAGGATCGCGCTCGTCCTTTCGGCCTACCCGACCAAGCGAAGCCGCATCGGGAACGCCGTCGCGCTCGATACGCCGGCATCTGTCATCGCCCTGCTTCGCGCGTTTCGAGGCGCCGGCTACCGAGTGGACCGCATACCCGAGAATGGCGACGCCCTGATGGCTGAGCTGATCGAAGCGTTCACCTACGAACGGGACGCCATGACGACGACCCAGCTTGCGAACGCCCCCGGCCGGCTACCCGAAGAGGACTACCTCTCCTGGTGGTCCACCCTCCCGACCGCACTCCGCTCCGATGTCGAGGGCTACTGGGGCGACGCCCCCGGTACCGCCTACCGCGACCCGGTCACCGGCGATCTCGCATTCGCCGGACTCGACCTCGGCGGCGTATTGGTGACGGTCCAACCACCGCGGGGATTCGGTGATCAGCCGGTGGCCATCTACCACTCGCCTGACCTCCCGCCGACCCATCACTATCTCGGCTTCTACCGGTGGCTCGACGCTGTCTGGAAAGGCGACGCGATCGTCCATGTAGGAAAGCACGGCACCCTCGAATGGCTGCCCGGCAAAGGCGTCGGCCTCTCGGCGGCCTGCTACCCCGACGCGGCTCTGGGCGACATGCCACTCGTCTATCCGTTCGTCGTCAACGATCCCGGCGAAGGCACCCAGGCCAAGCGCCGCGCCCACGCCACGGTGGTCGACCACCTGGTACCTCCGATGACCCGCGCCGACACCTACGACGAGATCGCCCGTTTGGAGCAGCTGCTCGACGAGCACGCTCAGGTCGCCGCGCTCGACCCCTCGAAGCTCCCCGCCATCCGGGAAAAGGTGTGGGACCTCGTCGTCTCCGCCGACCTCCACAGTGACCTCGGCGTTGACCGGCCGCCGGAAGGCGACTCGTTCGACGAGCTGGTCAACCACATCGACGGGTACCTTTGCGAGCTGAAGGACGCGCAGATTCGTGGGGGACTCCACGTTCTCGGTCACCCGCCCGCCGCCGAAGCTCGCATCGACCTCCTTGCGGCGTTGACCCGCCTGCCTCAAGGCTCCGTTCCCTCGCTCAGAACCGCCGTCGCGGAACGGCTCGGAGCCGAACTTGGCGAGAGCTCATCTCGCGAGGACGTCGATGCAGTCGAACTGGAGTGCCGGCGTCTTCTGACCCGCGAAGCGGAACCACGATCCGATGGTGAACGCGCAGTCCTGGAATGGGTCGACGAATTCGCCACGCCGGCCCTCGACCGGACGCCCGAGGAGATAGACAACGTTCTCGCTGCTCTTGACGGCCGGTGGGTGCCGCCCGGACCGAGTGGCGCTCCAACCCGGGGCATGGCGCATGTCCTCCCGACCGGACGGAACTTCTATTCCGTCGATCCGAAGGCCCTTCCGTCGAAGCTGGCCTGGGAGGTCGGGCGCGGCCTCGCAGATCGCCTCCTAGACAGGTACCTGGCCGACGAGGGTCGGTACCCGGAAAGCGTCGGGCTCGTCGTCTGGGGAACTTCCGCAATGAGGACAGGTGGCGACGACATCGCAGAGGCGCTCGCGCTGCTCGGCGTTCGACCGGTATGGCAGGACGAGTCGGGCAGGGTGACCGGCGTGGAGCTGATAACCGACGAAGAACTTGGGCGGCCTCGCATCGACGTCGTGCTCAGGATCTCCGGGTTCTTCCGCGACGCGTTCCCGCACCTCATCGCCCTGCTCGACGAAGCGGTCGAGTTGGCCGGATTTGCCGACGGCGATCCCCGGATCTTCGGGGCCAAGCCGGGCGCGTACGGTTCGGGGATACTGCCGTTGCTCGAGAGCCGTGACTGGCGGACCGACGAGGATCTGGCCGCGGTGTACATGGCTTGGAGCGGTTACTCCTACGGCCGTCGTGGTCTCGGCCTTCCGGCCGAAGAAGCGATGCGCAGACGCTTCGCCGCCATCAACGTCGCGGTCAAGAACCAGGACAACCGCGAGCACGACATCTTCGACTCCGACGACTACTTGCAAGATCACGGCGGGATGATCGCGACCGTCCGCGCTCTCACCGGTCGTGCGCCGGCGGCGGTGTTCGGAGATTCCGCCGATCCGGCCCGACCGAGGGTCCGGACGTTGGAAGAGGAGGCCGCGCGAGTGGTGCGCACTCGCGTCCTCAACCCGAAGTGGATCTCGGCGATGATGCGCCACGGCTATAAGGGAGCATTCGAAATGGCCGCGACGGTCGACTACCTGTTCGGCTACGACGCGACGGCCGGGATCGTTCGGGACTGGATGTACGAGCGGGTTACCGACGCTTATGTGGGAGACCCGGAGGTCAGGAAGTTCTTGGAGCAATCGAATCCGTGGGCGCTCCGATCGATGGCAGAGCGCCTTCTCGAAGCCGCCGACCGTGGAATGTGGGCTGCCTCATCTGGCGCGCTCGAAACGCTCCGCGGCGCCGTGCTCGAAGCTGAGGGTTGGGAGGAGTCGAGGTGAACTTGCTGCCCTTTTCGGCAGTTGTGGGCCAGGAGGAAGCGAAGCTCGCGCTTTTGCTGAACGCAGTCGACCCGAAGATCGGTGGCGTTCTCCTACGAGGGGAAAAGGGCAGCGCGAAGTCAACTCTCGCGCGGGGGCTGGCGGACCTGCTTCCCGGGTCGTCACCGTTCGTGGAGCTGCCCGTGGGAGCGACCGAGGACCGCGTCGTCGGAACGATCCACCTGGCGGCTGCTCTCACCGGCGGAGAGAAGCGGTTCGATCCGGGCCTGCTCGCGCTTGCCGACGGCGGAGTCCTCTATGTCGACGAGGTCAACCTGCTGCCCGACCATCTCGTCGACGTCCTTCTGGATGTAGCGGCGAGCGGGGTCAACTTCGTCGAAAGAGAGGGCATCTCCCATTCGCACCGCAGCCGTTTCTTGCTGGTCGGGTCCATGAACCCCGAAGAGGGAGACCTGCGCCCGCAGCTGCTGGACCGCTTCGGTTTGGCCGTGGATGTTCGCTCCTCGACGGCGCCCGATGACCGGGCGACGGCAGTGCGCCGGCGGTTGGAGTTCGACGCCGATCCAGAGGCTGTGAAGAAAGACTTCGCCGGGGCACAGGCCGCGCTCGCAAAGCGGCTTTCGGCTGCGACGCCGGCGACGCTTTGCGACGAACTCGTCGCGAGCATCAGCGCGTTGTGCGCGTCGGTCGGAGCCGAGGGACTCCGAGCGGACCTGACCATCTGCCGCGCGGCGGCCGCGCTCGCCGGCTGGGAGGGAAGGGACGCAACGACCTCCGAGGATGTGCGTCGGGTAGCTCCGATGGCGCTGGTGCACCGCGCTCGGCGGGATCCCCTCGATCCAGCAGGGATCGATCATGATGAGCTCGATTCGGCTATGGACGAGCACCTCGGGGCGGGCGAGGAAACGGCCGCCGGAGATCATGGAGAGCTCAGGGATCACCCTGAGGCCAGTGATCGCCGAGAGGCCAGTGATGGTGCGGAGCCGAGGGAACCCCGTCCGGGCCTGATCCCCTTGCCTTCCCGAGGGAATGGGCCGCGCACCTCCGCCGCCGGCGGGGGCAGCAAAGCTCGGGCCTCTCGCGGGCGGCTCATAGGCGACCGGGTTCCACGCGGCCCGATCGCCTCGGTCGCGGTTGGTGCCACCGTGCGCGCGGCGGCAGCACGCCGTTCGGCGATTGCAGAACCGGATCAGCCCCTCGTGGCAGAGGGAGATGTGCGTGAGGCGGTGAGGGAGCACAGCCAGGCTCATCACGTCGTCGTTGCGGTCGACGCCTCGGGATCTATGGGCGCCCCCCAGCGGGTCGAAGCTGCCCGCTCTGCCGTCCTCGGGCTCCTGGTCGACGCCTACCAGCGCCGCGATCTCGTGTCGCTCGTCAGCTTCCGGGGTGAGGGGGCCGAGCTGCTGCTGCGCCCGACGTCCAGCGTGGAGGTGGCAAGAGCGCGGCTCCAGGTTCTACCGACAGGCGGACGCACACCTCTGCATGCGGGACTTACCCGTGCGCTAGAAATCGCCAAGACGAAGGCGTCGACGCATCGACCGCTGCTCGTTGTGATCACCGACGGCCGGGCGACCTTCGCCCCCGACGGGCTGGACCCGCTCGAGGCGGCCACGAGCGCCGCGGATGCGATCCGTCGGGCGGGCGTGGACTCCGTCATCGTGGACGTGGAAGGAGCCGGGGGCGGCCCGATTCTCGGGCTCGCCAGGCAGCTGGCCGAACGCATGGGAGCGCAACATGTTCCTGCCGGCGCGTTCAGCGACAACCCGGCCGGCACGGTCGAGCGCGTGGCGCGCGAACGGACCGGGCCGGTGGCCTGAGTGTTGCCATCGAGTGGGTCGCTCCCGGCAGCCCCGCTTCCGCGAGCCCGCTTGTATGGTGTCGCATGCGCTTGTTGATGGTGGCTCCGCCGGGTGCGGGCAAGGGGACTCAAGCTGCAAAGCTTGCCTCCCACTACGGGGTCGCTCACCTGTCGAGCGGGGACCTTTTTCGTAAAGAAGTCGCGGCCGGCACGCCAATCGGACGGATTGCAGCGGCTTACCTGAAGCGCGGCGACCTCGTTCCCGACGATCTGGTGATGCAAATGCTCGCCGGCCCGGTGCTGCGCGCCGCGCGGGCGGGTGGATACGTGCTCGACGGGTTCCCGCGCACCTTGCGCCAGGCGGAGGAGGCGTACGCGTGGGCCATGCAGGTCGAGGGCGTGGAGCTCCAGGCCGTGGTTCATCTGATCGTCAGCCGCGACGAGCTGCTTCGACGTCTGCTCGCTCGCGCCGAAGCGGAAGGTCGAACCGATGACACGATCGAGATCATCGAGCACCGGCTCGACGTTTTCGACAACGAGACCGAGCCGTTGTTGGGCTACTACGCCGGCAGGGGCCTGGTCGTCGACATCGACGGACAGCAGCCGGTCGAGAAGGTGTTCGACGACATCATCTCGTCGATCGAGTCGGAACGCGCCGGCCGCCGCTGAAAGAGGAACCGTCTGGAGGCGTGGACCGAGCGCGGGCGGAGGCGCTGGACCGGTCGGACCCGCTCGCGTCTCTTCGTGACGAGTTCTTCATCGACGAGAGCGGCCCGATATACATGGACGGCAACTCCTTGGGAAGGTTGTCGCGGCGGGTAGCGGATGCGTTGAGCTCGGGCATGGGGGAGTGGCGCTCGAAGGTGGTCGGCGGGTGGCACGAATGGGTCGAACTACCTTTCGCGGTCGGGGACCAGGTTGGGCAGCTGATCGGGGCAGCGCCAGGTCAGGTGATGGTGGGCGACTCCACGACCGTGAACCTGTACAAGCTCGCCAGCGCGACGCTCTCGCTCCAGTCGGGCCGTTCGGTGATCGTCTGCGACGAGAACGAGTTTCCGACCGACCGTTACGTCTTAGCAGGCCTCCGAGGAACCGAACTTCGACAGATCCGGTCTGATCCAATCGAGGGAGTCGACGTCGCAGATCTCGATTCAGCCGTGGACGACCAAACCGCTCTTGTGTGCCTCTCGCATGTCAACTACCGCTCCGCTGCGCGCCTCGACATTGCCGAGGTCACCTCGTTGGTTCACAGCCGAGGCGCCGTGATGCTGTGGGACCTCTGCCACAGCGCCGGCGCGGTTCCTGTCGACCTCGATGGTGGAGAGGCGGATTTGGCCGTCGGGTGCACCTACAAATACCTCAACGCCGGGCCCGGCGCACCGGCGTTTCTCTACGTGCGGCGCGATCTGCAGTCTCGGCTGCGCTCGCCGATTTCGGGCTGGTTTGCCCAGCGGGACCAGTTCGAGATGGGGCAGGTGTTCGAGCCGGTGGAGGGGGTGGGTCGTTTTGCGGCTGGCTCGCCGCCTGTGCTCGGTCTTATAGCAGTGGACGCGGCCGTCTCGGTCCTGCTGGAGGCGGGCCTCGACAGGCTGTGGGAGAAGTCGCAGGCCCTGACCGAAAGGCTGGTCGATCTGGTCGCCGAACGCCTCGAGCCGCTTGGTGTTCGGCTCGGGTCGCCGGCCGACCCGTCGAGGCGAGGGGCCCATGTGTCGCTGATCCACCCGGAGGCGTGGCCGATCTGTAGCTCCCTGATCGCGCGGGATTTGGTGGTGCCCGACTTCCGGGTGCCCGACACGATCCGACTGGGGCCGGCGGCGGCGTATACCCGTTTCGTTGATGTGTTCGACGCGGTCGAGCGGATTGAGCATCTGCTCGGCGGCGATTTGGAACGAAGCGCTGAAGGCCGGCCTCGGGTGAGCTAAGGAAGGTTTTCCGCTACTCGAGCGGCTTGCTACTGGCGACCCTCCCAGCCTCTATCTCCACCCGCCACGGTGCCTTCGTGACCCCGTAGGCATGCCAGGTGGCAGATGACATCACGACTCGTAACGGTTGTCCCGGTGCGGTGATCGGCGGCTTGGACCGGGACAAGTCAGCGATCCTGCGGGAGCTTTCGGTTTCCGGTCCCGGTGTCACCACGATCGTGGCGGCGCTTGGCTCCGCCGACAAGCACCGCCATGACTCCTGACATTCTTTGCACTCGGCGGTGAGGAAGACCACCCTCAAGTTGGCGACATTTGTCTCCACTCCCACCGGCGAGCCGTTCGGCGACACTCCTGATATCGCCGGAGCCGGCGACCCGGGCGGCAGAGGCCGGCTCCGCAAGTCGCCGCCGACTACCCGAGGAACCCGAGGAGTAGTAACGGCCCGTCGTAGTCTGGATCGCAGCGAATCGACAAGTGCCACCTTCCAACGCTAACGGCGAAAACGATGTCCAGCTGGTCGGAGGGTCGGATGCGTCGAATCGACCCGTCCGGCCCTCCCGTGCAAGTCTGCCCGGGTGCAGATCGGAGTTTTGGGAGCGACCGGACCGGCAGGACACGCGGCGGTTGTGCAGTTCGCCGGCGCCGGGCACGAGGTCCTGGTCGGATCGAGAGCGCTCGAGCGGGCTGAGGAGACGGTTCGCGACTTGCGCGACCGGTGGCAGGATCGGGACCTGCGTCTGGTCCCGGCGGACAACGACACCGCCGCCGACGCCGAACTCGTCATCGTCGCCACACCCTGGGAAGGGATCCTCGCCACCGTTACCGCCCACGAATCCAAGCTCGCTGGGAAGATCGTCATAACCATGGCCAACGCCCTCACCAGATGGGGCAAGGAGATGGTGCCGCTCCTTCCTCCTACCGGTTCGGTGACCGTTGCCGTCGTCCGGGCGCTGCCCCGATCGAGGGTGGTGGGCGCCTTTCACCATCTACCTGCCGGTCCCTGGAGCGACCTCGACCACCCTCTCGAAGCCGACGTCATGGTCTGCTCGGACGACCGCGACGCAGCCGCGACGGTGATCGGCCTGATCGACCAGCTGCCGGGTTTACGCGGTGTCGACTCAGGCGGCGCCTCCAGTGCGCTGGCGATCGAGGCTCTCACTCCGGCGTTGCTCGAGGTGAACCGGCACTACAAGACCCACGCTGCCATCCGGATCACGGGCCTCCCGGAACGCGACCTTCCCGGTCGGGAACAGGCGCTCACCCCGGGAGGTTGACGGACCCGTGCGCCTTTATGACACGGCGAGGGCCGAAGTAGTCGATTTCGAACCGGGACACGTCGTCCGCATGTACACGTGCGGCATCACCCCGTACGACTCCGCGCACCTGGGACACGCCGCCACCTACATTGCGTACGACATCCTGCAACGGAGGCTGCGGGACCTCGGCCACGAGACACGCTGCGTGCGCAACGTGACCGACGTCGACGACGACATTCTGCGCAAGGCCAAGGAGCTAGGCGTCCACTATCTCGATCTTGCCGCCGAGGAGGTCAGCAGGTTCGACGCCGACATGACCGCCCTGGGACTGCTGCCTGCATTCTCCGAGCCCCGAGCAACGTCGGCAATCCCCGACATCCTCGGTTTCATCGGAATGGTCCTCGAATCCGGTCACGCCTACCAGGCTGGGGGCGGTGTCTACTTCGACGTGTCGTCGTTCTCCCGGTTCGGGCAGGTGAGCCATCTCGACCGCTCCACGATGCTCGAGCTTGCTGCCGAGCGCGGGGGCAACCCTGACGATCCTCACAAACGTGACCCTCTCGATTTCGTGCTTTGGCAGCCGTCGGCGCCGGGCGAGCCGGAGTGGCAGTCGTTGTGGGGTCCGGGCCGGCCGGGTTGGCACATCGAGTGCTCCGCGCTGGCGTTGCGCGAGCTCGGGGAGACGATCGATCTGCACGGTGGGGGATGCGACCTTATCTTCCCGCACCACGAGTGCGAGGCCGCGCAGTCGGAAGCAGCGACAGGTTCGCGTTTCGTTCGGCACTGGATGCACGTCGGGCTGGTCCGCCTGGATGGGGTGAAGATGTCCAAGTCGCTCGGCAACCTGGTGTTCGTCCACGACCTCTTGAAGGACTGGGCTCCGCAGGCGATCCGTCTCGCGGTGAGCTCCCACCACTACCGAGACGAATGGGACTGGGACGACGGACTCATGCGTGAAGCGACCGACCGGATCGAGCGCTGGCGGGCTGCCGGCGCAGGCGACGCTGCTCTCGAGGAGGTGCGAGCAGCGCTCGACAACGACCTCGACACTCCGGCGGCGATAGCGGCGATCGATTCGGCGGCCTCGTCGGGAAGGGGTGTATCCGAGCCAGCGGAGCTCCTCGGCATCACGCTCAAGCCGAACGGAGATCGTTAGCAAGGCTCAGATCGAACCCGATGGAAACAGACCGGTACTCACCAGCCGCTCCCGTAATCTCGTGAGGCCATGGCCGACCAGATAACAGTCACCCTTCCCGACGGTTCCTCAAAAGAGTTGCCCGCCGGCTCCACGGGCGCCGACCTGGCCGCATCCATCGGGCGCGGGCTGGCCAAGGCGGCGGTGGCAGTAGAGATCGATGGAGCCGAAGCCGACCTCAACCGGCCTCTCAAGAACGGCGACCACCTCTCCGTCATCACCGATAGCACCGAGGCCGGCCGCCACGTCTTGCGCCACTCCACCGCTCACGTCCTCGCGCAAGCGGTGACGGACCTTTGGCCCGGGGCGAAATACGCGATCGGCCCGCCGATCGAGGACGGCTTCTACTACGACTTCGAACTTCCCGGTGGAGCGCACTTCAGCGCTGACGACCTCGAGAGGATCGATCAACGGATGCGCGAGATCATCAAGGAAGATCAGCCATTCGTCCGCGAGGAGCACAGCGTCGACGAGGGGCTCGAGATCTTCGCCGATCAGCCCTACAAGCGCGAGATCATCGAAGCGGTCGACCCGGCCGACGCCGAGGAGGGCGTGAGCGCCAGCGCAGTCTCTGCGTACCGCAACAACGAGAAGTTCGTCGACCTCTGCCGCGGTCCTCACGTCCCGTCGACCGGGCGGCTCGGCAACTTCAAGCTCATGAAGGTTGCCGCGGCGTACTGGCGCGGGGACGAGAAAAGGCCCCAACTCCAGCGCATCTACGGCACCGCCTGGGAGTCGAAGGCCGCGCTCGAGGACCACTTGCACCGCCTCGAGGAAGCCGAGAAGCGTGACCACCGCCGGCTGGGCGCAGAACTCGACCTGTTCCACTTCCCGCCCGAAATCGGCGGCGGGCTGCCGGTGTTCCATCCGAAGGGCGGGCTCATCCGAAAGCTGATGGAGGACTACAGCCGGGAGGAGCACGAGAAGGCCGGCTACCAGTTCGTCTGGACGCCTCACCTCGCCAAGTCCAACCTTTATGAAACCTCCGGCCACCTCGCCTGGTACAAGGACGGCATGTACCCCCCAATGGAAATGGAGGGTGCCACCTACTACCTCAAGCCGATGAACTGCCCGATGCACATCCTGATCTACAAGGCGCGCCAGCATTCCTACCGCGAGCTGCCGATCAGGTTGTTCGAGTTCGGGACCGTGTACCGGTTCGAACGTTCCGGAGTGCTCAACGGTCTCCTCCGCGTCCGGGGGATAACCCAGGACGACTCCCACATCTTCTGCACCCCGGAGCAGCTCGCGCCGGAGCTCGCCGATCTGCTCGCGTTCGTCCTTCGCATCCTCCGCGCTTTTGGTCTCACCGAGTTCGAGGCGGAGCTGGCGACGCGCCCGGAGAAGTTCGTCGGCGAGCCGGAGGAGTGGGACATCGCCACCGATGCTCTCCGCCACGCGCTCGGAGCCGCGGAAATCCCGTACGTCGTCGCCGAGGGCGAGGGGGCTTTCTACGCGCCGAAGATCGACGTGCACGTGCGCGACGCGATCGGACGGCGCTGGCAGGTTTCCACCCTGCAGGTCGACCTCCAGGAACCGCAGCGGTTCGACATGGAGTACGTCGGCGCCGACAATGCCCGGCACCGGCCGTACATGATCCACCGCGCGCTGTTCGGATCGATAGAGCGCTTCTTTGGCATCCTCATCGAGCACTTCGCCGGCGCGCTGCCGACGTGGTTGTCACCGGTGCAGGTCTCGGTCCTGCCGGTGCGCGACGACCACGAGGAGTACGCGGCGGAGGTTGCTGCAGCCCTCCGTTCCGCCGGCCTGAGAGTCGAGGTCCTGCCTGCCGACGAGCCGCTCAACGGGCGGGTTCGCAAAGCGAAGCTGGAGAAGATCCCGTACGTGCTCGTGGTCGGCGACGAGGATGTCGCTGCGCGCACTGTGGGCGTGAATTCGAGGGACAAAGAACGGCCGGATCGCGGCGTGCCCCTCGATGCCTTTCTGTCCTCGGTGGTTGCCGAGGTCGAGGCGCACGGCTTGTCGCCCTCCTCAACGTGAGCTCGCTCGAGCGGCTGTGGGCCGGTTGGCGCAGCGAGTACATCGAATCGGTCAGCGGAAAGCCGGCGGGCAAAAGCGAACCGGACGACTGCGTCTTCTGCAGGATCCTCAACAGCGGCGAGCCCGACGAGGTGACCCACATCATGTGGCGACACCCCGGAGGGCTGGCGTTCGCGATCCTCAACGCCTATCCGTACTCGACCGGCCACCTGATGGTGATGCCGACCCGCCACGTCGGCGAACTCGAGGCTCTCACCGTCGAAGAATCCGCCGCCTTATGGCAAGGACTCAGCCAATCGGTCGTCGCATTGAAGACCGCCTACGGCCCTGACGGCTTGAACGTCGGCGCGAACCTGGGACGCTCCGCCGGCGCCGGCGTTCCGGGGCACTTCCACATCCATGCGCTTCCCCGCTGGTATGGCGATACGAACTTCATGACCTCGGTAGCCGACGCCCGGGTTCTCCCAGAGGCGTTGCCGGTGACCGCCAAGAAGGTGCGGGAGGCCTGGCCCAGAGCCTGAGTCGGGTCGAGGTCCGATCCGCGACACATCGGCCGGACGTCCCCTTCGGGAAAACGATCCGGCCCATGCGCTGCGACCGCCCTCGACCCCCGCCGGCTTTGTGCCCGCTCGTTTCTCTGGGACATTTGGTTTCTCCGGTGCAACCGCGACATCAGCACGTCGTTTTGTCTCGCAGAACTCATTCGTACCGGAAAAAACGAGGCGACCTCGGGTTGCCGAGTCACCGAGAAAGTAAGGCTCGCGGCTCAGCCCGACGACGCCGTATCCCGCGACACCGCGCCCCACAGGTTCTGGGGCAGCACGTCGTAGTGGTCGTGCTCGGCGGAGAAGCGCCCCCTCCCGCCGGTCATCGAGCGCAAGTCGATGGAGTAGCGAAGGATCTCCGACGTCGGGACGAGGGCGGTGATGATCGACTCCCCGTCGTTGCCGGATTCAGTTCCCTGCACCCGACCACGCCGGCTGTTGAGGTCGCCCATCACGTCACCCTGATAGGCGTTCGGAACCGTGACCTCCACCTTGGAGATCGGCTCGAGGATGACAGGGCCGGCTTTTTCCATCGCCTCCCGAAAACCAAGCGACCCAGCCATCTTGAAGCTCATCTCCGACGAGTCGACCGAGTGGAACTTCCCGTCGAAGAGGGTGACCTTCACATCCATGACCGGCCAGCCGTGGACGCCGCCCGACGCCATCGCCTCTTCGATTCCCTTCTGGACGGCAGGGATGAACTGGCGGGGGATCGCGCCGCCGACAATCTGGTCGACGAACTCGAACCCCGAGCCGCGGTCGAGCGGTTCCATCCTGATGTTGGCGACACCGAACTGGCCGTGCCCGCCGGTCTGCTTCTTGTACTTGCCTTCGGCCTCGGCTTGTTTGGTGATCGACTCCCGGTAAGGGACGATCACGGGCTCGGTCTCGACCTCGACCCCGAACTTCCGGGACAGCCGTTCGGTCGCGATACCCAGGTGGGTCTCGCCCATCCCGCCGAGCAACGTCTGGTGGGTCTCGTCGTCACGGCGGACCGAGAGCACCGGATCCTCCTCCTGCAGGCGGTGGAGGGCCGTCATCAACTTGTCCTCGTCGCCCTTGGACTTCGGCCGGATGCCGATGGTGATCACCGGTTCAGGCGCCGGCGGATGAAGCACGCTTACCGGAGTGCCCTTTGGCGCAAGGGTGTCGCCGGTCTCGACGTCGGCCAGCTTGGCGACGGCGCCGATGTCTCCGACGGGGAGGTGGTCGACCGGGATCTGCTCCTTTCCCCGAAGGGTGAACGGGGCGTGAAGCCGTTCGTCGGAGTGGGTCCTCGAGTTGACCAAGGTGTCGTCGGGCATGATCTTGCCGGACAGCACCTTGAACAGGCTGATCTTGCCGACGTGACGATCGGCGATCGTCTTCCAGACCCAGGCCAGTGGTTGCCCGCCGTCGGTCGGCGTGACCTCGGTCGTCTTGTCTCCGGCCTGGACGGTGATCGGACGACCGTCGAGCGGCGAGGGCCCGATCTCGCAGATGAACGTGGCTAGACGGTCGACGGCGATCTCCTTGGCCGCCGACCCGCAAACTACGGGGAAGACCTGACCTGATGCGACGCCGTGAGCCAGCGTCTCCTCGAGCTGCTTGACCGTTGGTATCTCGCCCTCGAGGTACTTCTCCATGAGCTCGTCGTCGGCCACGACGATCCCCTCCACGAGGGCGTCGTGAACCGAATGCTCGGTCACCGCCATCTCGTCGGGAATCGCCCCCGTGGTCGCCTTCCCGCCGTCGTAGGTGATCGCCGTGTCGGACAACAGATCGGCCACTCCCGAGAACGACGCCTCCTCACCGATCGGCAGTTCGAGCGGGGCAACGCCGGCGCCGAAGATCTCGCGCAGCTGATCGAGCGTTCTGTCGAACGACGCGCGCTCCCGGTCGAGCTTGTTGACGAAGACCATGCGCGGCAACCCCAGCCCGGCCGCGGCCTTCCACATCACCTCGGTCTGGACCTCGACGCCCTCGACCGCGCTGACGACGAAGACCGCCATGTCCGCCACCCGCAACGCAGCCAGCGCCTCTTGGGCGAAGTCGGCGTAGCCCGGGCAGTCGAGGATGTTGATCTTGTGGCCCTCCCATTCGATCGGGGCGACGGACACCGAAATGGACAGGGCCCGTTTCTGTTCCTCCGGCTCGAAATCGGAGACCGTCGAACCGTCCTCCACCCGCCCCGGTCGGCCGATGGCGCCGGCGCAGTGCAGCAGCGCCTCGGTGAGGGTGGTCTTGCCGGCGCCGCCGTGGCCGACCAACGCAACGTTGCGGATCGCAGCCGGTGGGTAGGCCTTCAATGGTCCTCCTCCCTGGGTGTCCGGCCCCCGCCGGCTACCGCTTGAACAGCCAGAGTAACCGCCGCCGGTGGTAGCCTGAAGTGGAGGAACGGCCCGGAGCCGGGGAGTCGCCCCGTTCTTTTGGACCGGTGTTTCAGGAGCCGACAGCGAGTGTTCGACGGACGATTCCGTTCGGGCGTTGACCGGGCGGTACAGCCCGTGGGTGGCGCCCTCCAGCGGACGGGTGCTTCGCCCGACCATCTGACAGGGCTCGGGCTCCTTCTGGCGATTCCCGCAGCGTGGGCAATTGCTTCCGGCCGGCTCGGCTTGGGGCTTGGCCTCCTGATCGCCTCGGCGGTCCCGGACCTGCTCGACGGCGCGGTCGCCAAGGCGTCAGGAAGGTCGAGCGTTCGCGGCGCGTTCTTCGACTCCGTCGCCGACAGGGTGACCGACACGCTGATCCTCGGGGCGCTGGCTTGGTACCTGCTCGACCATCATCGGGGGCATGTCGCCCTGCTGCCGTTTGCGATTCTCGGCACTTCCTTCCTGATCTCATACGAGAGGGCGAAGGCCGAGGCGCTGGGCTACCAGGCGAAGGGCGGCCTGATGGAACGGGCGGAGCGCGTGGTGGTGACCTGTGCGGCGCTGGCGTTCAGCTTTGTGATGGTTCCGTTGTTGTGGCTGATGCTGGCGCTGACGTCGGTGACCGCGATCCAGCGTTTCGTGAAGGTGTGGCGGCAGGCGACGGCTGCTGGCGACGGGCCACCGCCGGCGGAGCGGCCGATCCTCGTCCGCCGGGCGAGCTACTTCCACGGTGCGCGCAGCCGAGAGGGGCGCGAGGGCCGAGAGGGGCGGGAGGGCGGCGAGGGCCGCGAAGGCCGCGAAGGCCGCGAGGGCGAGATCACCGCCGTGGGAGCACGCTGGCGTGCGTGGAGAGAGGCGAACACCCGGGCGGCACGGTCCGATCGACCGACGCTTTGGGCTCGCTACACAGAGACGTCTCGCCCGGGTAGCGCGACCTCACGCTGGCACGAGCGCCGCCAGGCCCGCTTGGCGCGCCGGGGCCGCATTCCGTACGACCAGACCGACGCGTCGTCGCCGGCCCGCCGCGGCAGCGGCCCGCGCCGGCCCTGAGTGGCGGACCCGGGGCAGCCGCGCCACCCAATCCAGCCGATCCGGCCGATCGAGCCGACGGGCTAACCGATGAGCAACACGCTTCGCGCCTTCAAGGCCGGCGCCCTTGCCGCCAAGGCTCTGCCCACACCCGTCGCCGCCATGATCGCCCGCACCGCGGGGGTGACTGCGGCCAGGATCCCGCCGGCGCCGGGCCGCCTCGGTGGCATGGCCCGCAGGCGTGCGATCGTCACCAAGCATCTCGAGCGGGTGTACGGGCGGCCGCTGGGGCGGATCGAAAGGGTGCGGCTCGTCGACCAGGTCTTCGCCTACTACGCCCGTTACTGGGCCGAGAGTCTCGAGCTGCCGTCGCTGAGCGTCGACCAGGTCGCCGCGGGCATCCGCTACGACAACCTTCCCGGCATTCTCAACGGGCTCGACGCGGGCAAAGGGGTCATCCTCGCCCTGCCCCATCTCGGCGGGTGGGAGTGGGCGGGAACCCACCTGGCCCAGTACGGCCTGAAAATGAACGTCGTCGTCGAGCCGCTCCAGCCCCCAGACGTGTTCGAGTGGTTCGTATCCTTCCGGGAGTCGCTCGGCATGAAGGTGATCCCGGTGGGGCCGCAGGCCGCGTCCCAGTGCGCCGCGGCGCTGGCCGACAACGGAGTGCTTTGCCTGCTCTGTGACCGCGTCGTCGGAGGCGTCGCCGGCGTGGAGGTCGAGTTCTTCGGAGAACGGACCCTGCTCCCCGGCGGCCCCGCCACGCTCGCACTCCGGACCGGGGCGGCACTCATCCCGGCCGGCGTCTTCTTCGACGGCCGCTCGCACGGTCACCTCGGCGTGGTCAGACCGGCGCTGCCGCTGAAGCGCACCGGGCGACTCCGAGGCGACGTGACCGCGGGCACCCAGCTGCTGGCGGCGGAGCTCGAAGGGCTGGTTCGGCGGGCGCCGTCCCAGTGGCACCTGATGCAGCCCAACTGGCCCAGCGACCCGGGGTTCACGCCCCCCGGCCGGGCCGCGCCGGAGAGCTCCGCGAGCGACACGCATTTGGTGAAGTAGCCTCTAACGGTGCGGATCGGACTGGTCTGCCCGTACAGCCTGAGCCTTCCCGGCGGCGTGCAGGGGCAGGTTCTCGGTCTGGGCAGAGCGCTCCGGCGGCTGGGCATCGACGCCAGGATCCTCGCGCCCTGCGACGGCCCCCCGCCGGACACGGCCGTCACCCCGCTCGGCAACTCCATTCCGACCGCCTCCAACGGTTCGATGGCTGCGATCGCCCCTGACCCTTCCGCCGCGCTCCGGACCATCCGGGCGCTGCGCGACGAGCAGTTCGACGTGGTTCACATCCACGAGCCGCTCGCACCCGGCCCGACTCTGACGGCTCTGCTGTTCAACTACGGAACGATGGTCGGCACTTTTCACCGCTCCGGCGACAGCGGCTGGTACGAGGTGCTCAAACCGCTGATCCGTTGGCGGGCCAACCACCTCACCATCCGGGCGGCCGTCTCCGAGGAGGCCCTCGACACCGCTCAACGGGCGCTCGGCGGCACCTACGAGCTGGTCTGGAACGGCATTGACATCGACCTCTACCAGGGAGCCAAGCCCTGGCCCAGCGAGGACAACGTCGTGATGTTCGTGGGACGGCACGAGCCTCGCAAGGGTCTGGCCGTGCTCATCGAAGCGATGCGCCTGGTCGGCCCCGACGTGAAGGTATGGATCGCCGGCGAAGGCCCCGAAACCGCACGGCTTCGCCATGCGACTGCATCTGAACCGAGATTCGAATGGCTGGGCATGATCAGCGAGCAGGAAAAAATCCGGCGGATGCGTGCAGCCGACGTTCTCTGCGCTCCCTCGCTGCACGGCGAGAGCTTCGGGGTCATCCTGCTCGAGGGCATGGCAGCAGGGACTCCGGTCGTAGCGAGTGAATTGCAGGGTTACCGGCGGGTCGCCCGCCCGGGTGTTGACGCTCTCACCGCGCCTCCCGGCGACGCTGAGGCCCTCGCCGGCGCTCTGAGGATCGCGCTCGACGGCGGGCCGGACATCAAGAACATGGTGGAAAACGGGTTGGAGAGATCCGCCCAGTTCTCGCTCGACAGCCTCGCGGAGCACTACGCCAACATGTACGCCAGGGCTCTCGCGGCTGCGACCGGCACGACCGGGGGTGTCCACCGCCGGAGGCGACGGCTCCTCTAGCATTCATCGCTTATGGACCGGGCGGGCCCGTGAACTCTTCTTCGGCCAGGGTGGCGCGTATCACAGCGGGTTTCGCCGCGGCGCCGGCCGTGGCGCTGGCGCTGGTCGCCTGGGTGGCGGGCGGCCTTGTCGCCGCCGCAGTCGTGTTCGTGGTTGTCGCTGGAGCCCTGACCTGGTGGGCCCTGACGTGGGGCGACCGGCGGGTGGCTGCCACGTTGTCGTCGCTAGGCGCCCGAGAGGCCGACCCTGTCCGCGACGCTCGGCTGGCGAACATGGTGGAGGGGCTCAGCATGAACGCGGGTGTGCGCCAGCCCCGACTGCTCGTGGTCGAAGCCGCAGGCCTGAACGCGCTGGCAGCCGGAACAAGCGCTTCTAAGGCCGTGGTCGCGGTCACCAGCGGTCTCCTGGCCGAGCTGGACCGAATCGAGCTCGAAGCGGTGCTCGCCGAGGCGATGAGCCAGATCCGCCGTGGTGACACGGTCGCGCCAACGGTGGCGGTGGCGACTTTCGGGCTCGGCCGCCGCCTGGCGATTGCCAGCGATCGCGACGCCCTCGCCGATCAAGCGGCGGTTACCCTGACGAGGTACCCGCCGGCGTTGGCTTCGGCGCTCGAAAAGGTCGAGGCCAAGGGTTGGGAGGTCCCGGGGCAGCCTGCATACATGGCTTCGCTCTGGCTGGCCGATCCACGTCCTGGGGTGCCCCAAGACGCCGGGCGGTTGCCGCTCAGCGAACGAATCGAGGCTCTGCGCGAGCTGTGAACGAACGGAAGTAGTAGTTGATGTCTTCGAAGTCGACGAGCACCGGTCTTGGCAAGCGCGGGCGCAACGCACGCATGGCGGGTTTGGCGGCCGGCGCGGCCGGCGTGTCCCTGCTCGCAGGGTGCGGAGGGCACCACGTCAAGGCGGCACCGCCCACCACCACCTCAACGACGGTCCCCGCCACCACGACCACGACTGTCCCGCCGGTGTACCCACTGACCGGGCTGCCCGCATCGGACGCCAACCAGATGCAAGCCTCGGCCGTCCTGGTGAAGATCGACAACATCGACCAGGCCCGTCCCCAAACTGGCATCGCCGCGGCAGACGTCGTGTATGAGGAAGAAGTGGAAGGCGGGCTCACCCGTCTCGCCGCCATCTTCCAGTCGAGCTACCCGACCACGGTCGGGCCGGTCCGCTCAGGCCGGCTCACCGACGAGGGCATCGGCGACGACCTGAACCACCCCGTCTACGTCATGTCGGGCACCAACGCGGTGTTCCTGCCCCAGCTTCGTGCGCAGCCGTGGACCGACGTCGACGGCAACAACCACGGCGAGCAGTTCTACCGCGGTGCGGGGATCGCCCCCCACAACGAGTACACCAACGTCGCGTCGGTCGCCAAGCTCGACTCGGTCCATCAGCCGCCGTCCCCGCTGTTCCAGTACCGATCGGCTGGAACGCCGATGACCGGCGCCGGCGCAGCGTCCGCCAGCCACTTGGGGATCGGTTTGCCCGGGGCCTCCGTCACGTGGGACTTCAACCCTCAGTCGGGGTTGTGGATGCGCGGTCAGAACGGCACCGCAGATGTTGATTCGACGCGCACCCAACTCGCAGCGCCGAACGTGGTCGTGCTGTTCGTCAACTACTTCACATCAGGGATAGTCGCCGGAGAAGGAGTCGGGCCCCAGCCGATCCCGGCGGCGATCATGACCGGCACCGGTCAAGCGTGGGTCCTGAGCGGCAACCAGGTCGTCAAGGGGACCTGGAATCGCTCGAGCATCAACACCCAGGCGGTCTACACCGACAGCGCCGGCCAGGCGATCACGCTCCTCCCCGGGAAGACTTGGGTCGAGCTGCTTCCGATCGGCAACGTCCCAGCCCTGAACCCCTGATGCCTGCGTAATCCCACCGGCCTCCGACCCGTGCCGCCGTAGACTTGAGTCGTATGGCAGCCACCGACAACACCCGTCGCACCGGAACCGATCTTGTTAAGCGCGGCCTGGCCGAAATGCTGCGAGGCGGCGTGATCATGGACGTCGTCACCGCCGAGCAGGCAAAGATCGCCGAGGACGCCGGCGCGGTTGCAGTCATGGCGCTGGAGCGGGTCCCGGCCGACATTCGCCGCGACGGGGGAGTGGCGCGCATGAGCGACCCCGCCCTGATCGAGGGGATCAAGTCGGCTGTGACCATCCCGGTCATGGCCAAGGCTCGGATCGGCCATTTCGCGGAGGCTCAGGTGCTCGAGGCTCTCGGCGTGGACTACGTCGACGAGAGCGAGGTGCTCACGCCCGCGGATGAGGCGCACCACATCGACAAATGGAAGTTCACTATTCCGTTCGTCTGCGGCGCCACCAACCTCGGTGAGGCGCTGCGCCGGATTTCCGAGGGCGCCGCGATGATCCGGTCCAAGGGAGAGGCGGGGACGGGCGACATCAAGGAGGCGGTGCGGCATCTCCGCTCGATCCGCGGCGACATCAACAAGATCACCCAGGCCGACTCGGCGGAGGTCTACGGCTGGGCCAAGCAGCTCCAGGCGCCGGTGACGTTGGTGCAGGAGCTGGCGGAGACGGGAAGCCTGCCGGTGCCTTTGTTCTGCGCCGGCGGGATCGCCACGCCGGCGGATGCGGCGCTGGTCATGCAGCTCGGGGCGGAGGCTTGCTTCGTTGGTAGCGGGATCTTCAAGAGCTCCGACCCGCCGCGCTTCGCCCGCGCGATCGTCGAGGCGACCACCCACTACAAGGACCCGCAGATCGTGGCCAAGGTGAGTCGCGGCCTCGGCGACGCCATGCGCGGGCAGGAGGCCAACGAGGTCGAGACCCGGCTGTCCGAGCGGGGCTGGTAGCCGGCGGCGCGGGTAAAATAGCGCGGTGCGAAAGGTCCCCCCAGGTGAACGTTGCGGCGTCACGCCCCGAGCGGGTCGGGATCCTCGCGCTCCAAGGCGACGTCCGTGAGCATGCCCGGTCGGTCGCCGAGCTCGGTTCTGTACCGGTAGAGGTCCGGACCCCTGGCGACCTCGGGAAGGTCGACGCCCTCATCCTGCCCGGGGGTGAGTCGACGACCATGTCGCTTCTCCTCGAGTCTTCCGGCTTGCTCGAGCCGGTCCGCGAGCGCTTGCAGCTCGGGATGCCGGCCTTCGGCACATGCGCGGGAATGATCCTCCTAGCGTCTGAGGTCGTGGACGGCCGAGCGGACCAGCGCTGTTTCGGCGCTATCGACATCGGCGTGAGGCGGAACGCGTTCGGCCGCCAGGTGGACTCGTTCGAGACCGAGCTCGACGTTCAGGGTTTCGATCGACCGCTGCACGCGGTGTTCATCCGGGCGCCCATAGTCGAATGGGTCGGTCCGGATGTCGAGGTCCTCGCCACAGTCACGGGCAAAGACGGCCAAGAGCGGCCGGTCGTGTGCCGCCAAGGGCCGGTGATCGTGGCGGCGTTCCATCCTGAGTTGTCGGGCGATCTGAGGCTGCACCAGGAATTCCTGGCCGCCCCGATGCCCTGTTAGGCCGGCAAGGAGGCGATTCGAGCGATGTCAGGTCACAGCAAGTGGGCGACCATCAAGCACAAGAAGGGCGCAGCGGACAAGGCGCGGGGGAAGTTGTTCGCCAAGCTGATCCGCCAGGTTGAAGTTGCTGCCCGGGAGGGAGGCGGGGACCCGGATGCGAACCCGACCCTGCGAACGATGTTCCAGAAGGCGCGTGAAGCATCGGTGCCGATGGACACCATCGAGCGGGCCATCAAGCGCGGCACGGGCGAGCTGGAAGGCGTCCGGTACGAGCAGGTGTCGTACGAGGGTTACGCGCCCCACGGCGTTGCGGTGATCGTCGAGTGCCTCACCGACAACCGCAATCGAACCGGTTCCGACATCCGGTCGATCTTCTCGAAGCACGGCGGCTCGATGGCGGAACCGGGCGCGGTGTCGTGGCAGTTCGAGCGAAGGGGCGTGATGCTCGTCGCCAAGAAGGGGACGTCCGGTGAGGTGACCGAAGACGACCTGATGCTCGCTGCACTCGACGCGGGTGCCGAGGACATCACCGACGCCGGCGATCAGTGGCAGGTCACCACCCAACCGCACGATCTCCCGGCGGTCCGAAGCGCGGTAGAAGGAGCAGGAATGTCGGTTGACTCGGCCGACGTCACGCTGGTCTCGACCACGAGCGTGCCGCTCGAGAGCGAGGGCGACGCCCGCCAGGTGCTGCGTGTCATCGATCTCCTCGAAGACCACGACGACGTGCAGAACGTGTACGCGAATTTCGACATTCCGGATCGCATACTCGAACTCGTAGAGGCCTAGCACCCGGTCCACCAACTACGGCGGCGACCCTGCTACGTTCGAACTGGTGTTCGCCCTAGGTGTAGACCCTGGTTTGTCGCGCTGCGGTTACGGCGCGGTGCGAAGCCAGAACGGAGCACTTCGAGCGGAAGCGTTCGGCCATCTGACCACGCCCCGTGAGCTTCCCCTGGCCGAGAGGCTGGCGATGCTCTGGGACGATCTCCACTCGCTAATCGACGACCTGAAGCCGGACGTGATGGTGGTGGAGCGGGTGCTGTTCCAGGTCAACGCGCGCACGGCGATGTCGGTGGGTCAGGCCAGCGGTCTCGCTCTTGCGGCTGCGGCGCGCGCCGGTCGCCCGGTCGTGCAGTACAGCCCCAACGAAGTCAAGCTCGCTGTCACCGGTTACGGATCCGCGACCAAGGAGCAGGTACAAGAGATGGTGAAGGTGTTGCTGGACCTGCCCGAGGCACCGCGGCCCGCTGACCGGGCCGACGCTCTCGCTCTCGCGGTATGTCACCTGAGCGGTGCCGGTCTGCGTGCGAAAGCCGGCGTTCCATGATCGGGTCGCTCAGGGGGGTGGTCCTCGAACGGGCCGCACGCAACGCGCAGTCGGGGGACGTCCTCGTGGAGGTGGCCGGCGTGGGTTACCGGGCCGTGGTCCCGGCCGGCGCCTTGTCGCAGATCCCCGAGCCGGGCGAACCGGTGTTCCTCCACGTCCACACGCACGTCAGAGAGGACGCGATCATCCTGTTCGGGTTCCCGACGCGCGACGAACGGGCGTGTTTCGAGATGTTGATCGGGGCGCATGGAGTCGGGCCTGCTGTCGCTCTGGCGTTGCTCTCGGTCCACTCGCCGGTCGCACTCCGGCGCGCCGTCGCCCACGAGGATTCAGACGCCCTCATGCTGGTGCCCGGTATCGGCAAGAAGACCGCGGTGCGTTTGCTGATGGAGTTGAAGTCCCGGTTCGAGGCGGACGCGGACGGGCCGGATCTCCACGTGGTCACCGGCGGCGGCAACGGATCCGCTGGCAACGGCAAGGGGAACGGCAACGGCGACCAAGACGCGCCGGATCCGGCCGCGATCCGGCAGGAGGTGAGAGCGGCTCTCGCGGGTCTCGGCTACGCCGCCGACGAGATCCGCCAGGCATTGTCCCGCTTGCCGGAAGGCGGATCCGTCGAGGACTGCATCCGGTTCGCACTGCGCGATCTCGCCGTTGCCCGATGAGGCAGGCCCAATGAGAGAAGCCCCATGAGAGAGGAGGGCCTGGACCGGCCGATCACGCCTTCGGCGGATCCGATCGAAGCCGCCGAGGAGGTCACCCTCCGACCCCGCCGGCTCGGCGAGTTCGTCGGCCAACCCCAGCTGAAGCAGCACCTCGAGATCATGCTGGAGGCCGCCCGCCGGCGCGGTCAGCCCGCCGACCATCTGCTGTTCGCCGGGCCCCCGGGGTTGGGGAAGACGTCCATGGCCGGGATCGTCGCCAACGAGATGGGTGCGGGCCTTCGGGTCACGTCGGGGCCGGCGTTGGTGAGGGCGGGCGACCTGGCCGCGATACTCACCAACCTCGTCGAGGGTGACGTCCTGTTCGTCGACGAGATCCACCGGCTAGGCCGGGCGGTCGAGGAGATCCTCTACCCGGCGATGGAGGACTTCCAGCTCGACATCGTCCTCGGCAAAGGACCCAGCGCACGCACCATCCGTCTCGAGCTTCCTCGCTTCACGCTTGTAGGAGCGACCACTCGGACCGGGCTGATCACAGGGCCGCTGCGCGACCGCTTCGGCTTTGTCGCCCGGCTCGACTACTACAGCGCGGGCGACCTCGAGGCGATCATCCGCCGCGCAGCAGGCATCCTCGACGTGACCGTCGACGCCCAGGGAGCGAAGGAGATCGCCGGCCGCTCCCGCGGAACTCCCCGGATCGCCAACCGGTTGCTGAAGCGCGTCCGCGACTTCGCCGAAGTGCGCGGCGACGGTGCGATCGATCTCAGGTCTGCGCGCGAGGGACTCGAGTTGTTCGGCGTCGACGAAAGAGGACTCGACAAGGTTGACCGGGCGATCCTCGACGCACTGTGCAAGCGATTCGGGGGTGGTCCGGTCGGACTTTCCACGATCGCAGTGAGCGTCGGAGAGGAAAGTGAAACCGTCGAAGACGTCTACGAGCCCTACCTCCTTCAGATCGGGATGATCGCCCGCACGCCCCGCGGCCGAGTCGCGATGCCGCTGGCCTGGCAGCACCTCGGCCTCGACCCCCCGCCGGTCACCCCGGGACAGGGCGCCGCCGGCGAGAGCCTGTTCTGAACTAGACCCTCCGCAGTGGAAGTGCCCGAGTACGACCTGCCCGAGCGCGCCATCGCGCAGCATCCCGCGGAGCCGAGGGACTCAGCGCGGCTACTCGACGCGACCGACCGATCCGGCCGGATCGTGCACCGCCAGGTCCGCCACCTCCCCGAGATACTCCGCCCAGGAGATCTGCTGGTCGTCAACACGTCGAGGGTCATGCCGGCTCGTCTGCGCCTGTTCAAGGAGACCGGCGGGGCCGCCGAAGTGCTGCTCCTCGGACCCGAGCCGGTCCACGGCCCCGGTGCGTGGACCGCGCTCGTGCGCCCGGGCCGCCGCCTGCCTCCCGGCACGAAACTGCATCCTGAACCTTACGGTCCGCCGGTGCTCGAGATCGGAAAACAAGTCGACCCTCAATCCGACGACGCCCGCCGCTACATCACGATTCTCGGCGACGAGGCCGAGATAATGGAGCAGACCGGAACCGTGGCGCTCCCGCCCTATATCCACGAGCCGCTCGAGAACCTCGACCGCTACCAGACGGTTTACGCAGAGGACCCCGGGTCGGTCGCCGCTCCCACCGCGGGGCTGCACTTGACCCACGCGCTGCTAGATCGTTGTCGGGAAAAAGGGGCCTCGGTTGCCGCGGTGGACCTTGCCGTGGGGCTCGCCACTTTCAAGCCGATCGCGACGAGTGACGCGGACGCGCACGTCATGCACTCGGAGAGATACCGCGTACCCGAGGAGACCATGAAGGCTTGCGAGCACGCCGACCGGGTGATCGCTGTCGGGACGACGACCGTTCGCGCTCTTGAAAGCGCCGCCGCGAGCGGAGACCTGGAAGGAGAGAGCCGCCTGTACATCCGCGGGGATTTTCGCTTCCGTGTCGTCGACGTTCTGCTCACCAACTTTCACATGCCGAGGTCGTCGCTGCTGTTGCTGATCGAGTCGTTTTGCGGACCGAGATGGCGGGATCTCTACCGCCTTGCGCTCGATTCCGGTTATCGGTTCCTCTCCTTTGGCGATGCGATGATTGCGGGCCGGCGTTGAACCCCGCCCATCTGAATGTCGAAGCAACCGACGGTCCTGCCCGGGTTGGGCGGGTGAGCACCGCCCGTGGGACTTTTTCAACTCCCGCATTCATGCCCGTCGGAACAAGGGGAACTGTGCGGCTGCTCGATGCCCGCGACCTCGAAGCCCTCGGCCCCCAGATCGTCCTCGCCAACACGTACCACCTCATGCTGCGGCCGGGCGCCGGAACGGTCGCCGCGCTCGGCGGGCTTCACAGGTTCACCGGATGGGACGGGCACATTCTCACCGACTCCGGTGGTTTCCAGGTGTTCTCCCTGAGCCCTGACGTCGACGAGGAAGGCGTCACGTTCCGTTCCACCTACGACGGGTCGACCCAACGACTGACCCCCGAATCCGCCGTCCGGTTGCAGGAGACGCTCGGCGCCGATATTCAGATGGTGCTCGACATCTGCACCGGCCTGCCCGCACCGGACGAAGAAGTCCGGCTCGCCACAAAACGCACACTCGCCTGGGCCGCCCGAGCCCGCGACACTCACACGCGAAACGATCAGAGCCTCTTCGGGATCGTGCAAGGCGGGGTCTCGCTGGATCTTCGGGCGGAGAACGCAGCGCAGACCGCTGCGCTGGACTTCGACGGTTACGGGATCGGCGGTCTGTCGGTTGGCGAGCCCCGCGAGCAGATGCTCCCCGCGCTCGCGTCGGCGATCGCCGAGCTCCCGGGGGATCGGCCCCGGTACTTGATGGGCGTCGGTGATCCCGTCTCCATCGTCGAATCAGTGGCTCTGGGCGTCGACATGTTCGACTGCGTCCTGCCGACCCGGCTGGCTCGACACGGCACCGCGCTGACCGAGGCCGGCCGGTTCCAGCTGAAGGGCGCCCGCTACGCCGACGATCCAAACCCCGTCGATCCGGGCTGCGGGTGCCTGGTCTGCGGGCGTTTCAGCCGCGGGTACATCAGGCATCTGCTGGTGATAGGGGAGCCGACCGGCGGGCGACTACTTACCGTGCACAACCTCTGGTGGCTGCTCAGGTTCGTCGAGCGGATCCGCGCAGCGATCGAATCGGGCACCCTTTCTGACCTGCGAGAACGCGTCGCTGCTATCTGGGAGCCGGGCTCCCTGCGCTAATGTCTCCCGGTCCCAGTCCCGGGTGGGACAGGATCGGCCCCTCTTCATGCACCTGGCTCTCTCCATCCTCGCTCAGACCACGACGACAGTGGCCAAAAGCAAAAAGTCCACCAGCGGCAGCTACACGCTGTTGTTGATCATCGTTCTTTTCGCGGCGGTGTACCTGCTGTTCATCCGGCCCCGCCAGCAGAGGCTGCGCCAGCAGCAGGCTGCGGCGCGGCAACTCGAAGTCGGGGACGAAGTGGTGAGCGCGGGCGGCATCCACGGGAAGCTGGTCTCCTTGCACGACGACCTGGCCGATGTGGAGGTGGCACCCGGCGTGGTGCTGACGTTCCTCAAACGGGCGATAAGCGCGCGTCCGGGATCGGCCGGCCCCGCCTCCTCGACCGGCCCCGCTTCCTCGACCGGCTCAGCCTCGTCGACCGGCTCCGCGGGCAACTCCTCTATTTCGACGAGCTCGACGGACATCAGCAACCCATCCGCCGGCGCCCACGATGTGCCAGATGGCGGTGTGACGGATGAAGGTCCCGCCCACAATGCAGAAGGTGAGAACGAGGCTGGTCCTGACGAACAGGACCGCCCGAGCGGCGCCGGCGGAGCCGCGGGCTAGCCATGCGCCGAGGCCTGGTCTGGTCTTTGGTACTGATCATCGGGGCGGCCATCGTGTCCCTCGCCGTGACGGTGGCTGTCGGGGCGACGCCGCTTCTCGGACTGGATCTTCGCGGCGGGTTGTCAGTCGTCCTCCGCCCGCAAGGTCACGTCACCAGTGGCGCGCTGACCCAATCGGTGTCGATCATCGACCGCCGGGTGAACGGCCTCGGCGTTTCCAACTCCAGCGTCACCCGTCAAGGTAACGACATCGTCATCAGCCTGCCCGGTGTCAAGAACTCCGCGCAGGCTTTCTCCCAGCTGGGCCAAACCGCGCAGGCGTTCTTCCGCCCGGTCCTGTGCGAGATCGCGCCGTACGCCGGCGGGTCCAGCAGCTCGGCCAGCCCGAGCTCGACTGTGCCGTCGGGGGGCAGCACCACCCCGAAGGCGATAGGCGCCGCCCCGGACTACCGGCTGGACTCAGCCGAGATGCCCGCGTCCGGGCTGTCTCCGCCTTCCCAGGCGACGACACCACCGACCACTTCGACGCCGGCGACCACGATCGTTCCCAGTCAGAGCTCGGGCGGGTCCCCGGTTCCGGTGAACAGCCCGCCCTCGCAGGCGACTTGCAGCGCGTCCAACTCGGCGCAGATCCCTTCCACCCCGGTCGAAAACGACACCTCGACCTCGGCAGTCATCCTTCCCTTCTACCTGAGCCCGTCGCAGAGCCCTCGGTACGTTCTGGGGCCGGCGGACATGAGCGGCTCGGGTGTGTCGACCGCGAACGTCATCGTGGACCAAACCGGGCAGTACCAGGTGCAGCTCCAATTCACCGGGAAGGGCTCGAGCGAGTTCGACAAGATCGCCTCGCAGCGCTACCCGTTCTACGCGCAGAACAAGTCCAACCCGCCCTACCAGAGCCTCGAAGCGTTCGAGCTCGACGGCACCGTGTACTCGGCTCCCACGATCCAGGCGCAGAGCTTCAACGGAACCGCGGTGATCAGCGGCTCCACCAGCGCCCCGTTCAGCTACAAGCAGGCCAACGACCTGGCCGTGGCGATGAAGTACGGATCGTTGCCGCTTCGCTTCGTCCCGCAGTCACTGCAGACCGTGTCCGCCACGATCGGTAAGGACTCGCTCCACGCGGGCATCGCTGCCGGTATCGGCGGGATCGTCGTGGTGCTTCTGTACATGATCCTCTACTACCGGCTTCTCGGGCTCGTCGTGGTTTTCGGTCTGGCAGTCGGCGGGTCGCTGCTGTACTCGATCATTACCGGCTTGAGCCACAGCAGTTACCACTTGACCCTGACTCTCGCCGGCGTGGTTGGCATCATTGTTTCGGTGGGCATCACCGTCGACTCGTACGTCGTCTACTTCGAGCGATTAAAAGATGAAGTCCGCGCAGGGCGAAGTATTCGGCAGTCGGTGGAACGAAGCTTCAACCGCGCCTTCAGGACCGTCCTAACTGCGGACCTGGTGGCGTTCATGGCCGCGCTCATCCTCTGGGCACTCACCGTCGGTGACGTTCGAGGGTTCGCCTTCATGCTCGGGCTGTCGACCATCCTCGACGTGGTGACCGCGTACCTGTTCATCCGGCCGATGGTCATCTTCGTCGGGCGCCGGCGGGCGTTCACCGAGGCGCGCTATCTGGGCGTGGCTCGCGGGCTCGGTGCTCGGGCCGCCACGAGGGAGGCCTGAGATGGCTCATCCCCGCGCCGCCTTCGCCCGCCTGTTCCGAGGTGAAACCTCCTACGACTTCGCAGGCAGGTGGAGGACCTGGTTCGCGATCTCAGGGGTGATCATCCTCGCCGGCCTGGTTTCGTTCGGTGTCCGGGGCATGAATTTCTCCATCGACTTCAAAGGCGGGACCGTCTGGGAGGTGCCGTCGACCGCAAGCGTCTCCAAAGCCCGGTCGGTTGTCGACGGTGCAGTGCCTGGGTTCGGGCAGGCCACCATCGAGGTCCTCACCAACACCCAGACCCATCAGCGGACCATCAAGGTCGCCGCCCCTGCGAAGTTCGCAGGCCAGTCCGCGAAGATCTCCGCGGTCACCGATGCACTGGCGAAGATGGGCAACGTGTCGACCAACGACGTGACCGTTCAAGCGATCGGCCCGTCCTGGGGATCCGACATCACCCACAAGGCGATAGTCGCGGTCATCGTTTTCCTGGTCGTCGTTTCGGGCTACATCTGGCTCCGGTTCGAAGGGAAGATGGCGGTCGCCGCGCTCGTCGCGCTCGTTCACGACATCCTGGTCACTGCCGGCATCTACTCGTTGACCGGGTTCGAAGTCAGCCCCGACACGGTCATCGCCTTCCTGACCATCCTCGGCTACTCGCTGTACGACACCATCGTTGTCTTCGACCGTGTGCAGGAGAACACCCGCGGCTTGGCCTCCACCAACCGGCTCACCTACACCGACACGGTGAACCTCTCGATGAACCAGGTGCTGGCGCGGTCCTTGAACACCTCCCTGGTCGCGATCCTGCCGATCACCGCGGTTCTCGTTATCGGGGCGTGGATACTCGGCGCGACCGGCCTGCAGACTTTCGGACTCGCCCTCTTCGTCGGTCTCACGTCCGGCGCCTACTCGTCGATCTTCATCGCCTCGCCGTTGCTGGCGCTCCTTAAAGAAAGGGAACCGCGCTACGCCGAGATCCGCCGGCGCCTCCAGAGCCAGCCGAGTGCCGGCGCAGCCGCGTCCCGCCGCCTCACTCCCGCCGCTGCGGCAACCGGAGCGGTCACGGCTCCCGTCGCCCAGCCAGTCCGAGTCGGCGCGGATGCTCGCGACGAACAGGAAGGTCGCGCTCAGGTTCCCACAGGCGACGGTGGCCGAGAACCAGAGGACCACTTAGGGGATGACGACGCCCGCGGCGGGATCGGAGCGCCTGCGCCGCCCCCGCCGACCCCGGCGTCCGCGTCGATCCCGCCGCGCTCCGGCAACCGGCCGCCTCCACGGCCGAGGAAGAAGGGCCGCCGGCGCTGACGGTGACACGGTCCCGCCTGGGGCCCCAACCCCAGGCTCCTCCGGAAGCGTGGGGACCCCAACCCCACGCCCAGACGGTGACACGGTCCCGCCTGGGGCCCCAACCCCAGGCTCCTCCGGAAGCGTGGGGACCTCAACCCGCCGCCCGGCCGTGACACTGCCTGTCAGTGCACCGGGTCCGCACCGTGCAAGCACTACCTTGGAAGTATGGAGGAAGGTCTCGGCTGGCTGAAGGATTACATCCGTGACATCCCGGACTTCCCCCAGCCCGGCGTGGTGTTCAAGGACATCACACCCCTCCTGGCTGACGGAGACGCGCTAGCCAGCTGCGTCGAATCGCTTTCCGCCGCCTTCTGCGACCACCCGGTCGACAAGGTCATCGGCATCGAAGCGCGGGGCTTCATCGTCGCCGCGCCGGTAGCGGTCAGTCTCGGAGCTGGCTTCGTGCCGGTCCGCAAGGCTGGAAAGCTCCCTTGGAAGGTCCAACGCGAGCAGTACCAGCTGGAATACGGGACGGATTCGCTAGAGATCCACAGCGACGCGATCTCGAAGGGCGAGCGAGTTCTGATCCTCGACGACGTCCTCGCCACTGGCGGAACGGCCGCAGCGACCGCTCGGCTCGTATCCAGCGTCGGAGCCGAGACAGTCGGTTTCGGGTGCGTGATCGAGCTGGCCTTCCTGGGAGGGCGAGGGAAGCTTGGCGACCTCGATGCTGTTTCATTGTTGAGGTATGAGTGAGAAAGGAGTACAAACCTTGACCCGCACGGAAGGCCCGAGCCGGGCACGAGCCGTCGCGACGGTCGAGCGCGTACTCCCATGGCGCCGCCAGGTTCAGACCGACGACGCCCTCCGCCCGCTTCTGAGCGCCTTCCGGGAACGCCACCCGAAGGACGAAACCGCACTGATCGTCCAGGCCTACGAGGCCGCGGCCGGTGCGCATCACGGGCAGCTCCGCAACTCAGGCGAAGCGTACATATCGCACCCGCTGTCGGTCGCGACGATCCTCGCCGGCCTAGGCCTCGACGATGTGACCATCGCCGCCGCGCTCCTCCACGACGCGGTCGAGGACACCGGGTTCGGTCTTGAGGAGATCGAAACGGAGTTCGGCTCAGACGTGGCCTCGATCGTGGATGGGGTCACCAAGCTCGACCGGGTCCGGTTCGACTCCCGCCAGGCTCAGCAGGCCGCCACCATGCGCAAGATGCTCGTGGCAATGGCCAAGGATCCCAGGGTCCTTCTGATCAAGCTGGTCGACCGCCTGCACAACATGCAGACCATCGCTGCGATGCCCGAATGGAAGCAGAAGCGCAGCGCGCAGGAGACCCTCGACATCTACGCGCCTTTGGCCCACCGATTCGGGATCCAGGACATGAAGTGGCAGCTCGAAGACCTCGCGTTCGCCGCTCTGCACCCGCGCCGCTACGCCGAGATCGAGCAGATGGTGGCCACCCGAGCGCCAGAGCGGGACATCTACCTCGCCCAGGTGATCGCCCAGGTGAACGACCGGCTGGGTGCCGCCCGGATCGAAGCTCAGGTGACCGGCCGGCCGAAGCACCTGTATTCGATCTACGAGAAGATGATCGTCAAGGGCAAGGAGTTCGACGAGATCTACGACCTCGTCGGGGTACGCGTGCTAGTTGAGTCGGTAAAAGACTGCTGGGCGGCGCTCGGAGCGATCCACGGCGCGTGGACCCCGGTGCAGGGCCGGTTCAAGGACTACGTGAACACCCCCAAGTTCAATCTGTACCAGTCGTTGCATACGACGGTTGTCGGCCCTCAAGGGAAGACCATCGAGGCGCAGATCCGGACCGTCGAGATGCACCGCCGCGCCGAGTGGGGGATCGCCGCGCACTGGGGCTACAAGGAGAAGGCGTCTGCCTCTGACGTCGCCTGGTTGCAGCGGATCGTCGACTGGTCCGCCGACAGCACCGATCCCGCCGAGTTCCTCGAGACCCTGAAGCTGGACCTTGAGACCGACGAGGTATTCGTTTTCACTCCCAAGGGAGACGTGATCACGCTCCCGGCGCGCTCGACGCCGATCGACTTCGCGTACGCCATTCACACCGAGGTCGGTCACCGTTGCATCGGAGCGCGGGTGAACGGGCGGCTGGTGCCCCTGGATTCGCACCTGACTTCGGGCGACAGCGTCGAGATCTTCACGTCGAAGGTTCCGTCGGCCGGCCCGAGCAGGGACTGGCTGAAGATCGTCGTCAGCCCGCGTGCCCGCAACAAGATCCGGCAATGGTTCAGCAGGGAGCGCCGCGAGGACGCCATCGAGAACGGGCGGGAGGAGCTCACCAAGGCGCTGCGCAAGGAAGGCCTTCCGGTGCAGAAGCTCACCGGATCGCAGGACCTCGTCCGGATCGCAGAGACGATGAACTACTCCGATCTCGACGCGCTCTACGCCGCGATTGGGGAGAACCACGTCTCGGCCCAGTCGATTGCGCAGCGAGTCGCCCGGGAACTTCGCGGCGGGGAGCTCGAGGTCCAGCTGCCGAGCACGGCCCGGCAGCCCCGCCGTGTGGGAGCCAGGCAGGGCATCGGCGTGCACGTCGAGGGACTCGACGACGTCATGGTGCGGCTTTCACGGTGCTGCACGCCCGTGCCGGGTGACGAGATCATTGGCTTTGTGACCCGCGGCCGAGGCGTGAGCGTCCACAGAAGCGACTGCTCGAATGCGGCGGCGTTGTCCGCCGACGAGGTCGGTCGCATGATCGAGGTCGAGTGGGACCGGGGAAGCGCCGGCAGCTTCATCGCCGCCGTCGAGCTGAAGGCCCTCGATCGCACCCGCCTTGGCGTCGACGTCTGGAAGGTCATTTCCGACAACCACCTGAACATCGTCCGCAGCGACTCGATCACCGGGCCCGACCGTGTCAGCCGCATGCGCTTCGAGTTCGAGATGGCCGACCCCGCCCACCTCGACTCGTTGCTCGCCTCGCTCAAGCGGATCGACAGCGTCTACGACGCCTATCGCGTGCTGCCGAACAAGGGAGGCTGATCGGCTTACGGCTCACTTGGCCGGGCGTCCCCCTTCGGCAAAACGACCCGGCCCCCGTGATTCGTAGGCCCCTCGCCTGCTTTGGCGATCGCCGCCGTTGGTCGTCTGGTTTCGCCCGATGATCTGGAAGCGATGCCGGGCGAGGCGGGTTTTTCTCGGACATTTGGATTCTGTGGGACCAGTGCGACATCACCCTCGCTGTTCTGTCACACAGATGCCAGATGTCCCGAAGAAACGGCGTAGGCGCGACCAGCCGTTTGGGAATGATGGTAGTGAGCGCAGGTCGACCTGCTTGTTTGGCCGATTATTCGCTTGTTGCTCGTTCACGGCGGAGCCTTTCAGGCGGCGCCATCACTGCCGACACGTTACGAAGTGATCTGTGCGGAATGCGGGGGGGACGAGAGAACCTGCGTCTGCGCGACGACGGGCATGTTGATGGACTTCCTGTCCGACTTTCGCGGCCGCCAAGCACCGAACGCCGCGAGCGCGGAGCCGATCGCGGCGCTTCCCGCGCCGAGCCCGCAGCCGTCCGTGCCGGTCGTTCCCGTGCCGTCTGCTCCGGTGGTGTCTCCGCCGTTGAACGGGAAGCGGATCCGAGAGTCGTCGCCGCCCTCGCAGCCTGAGTTTTACGCGACTGACGAAGCAACGGCGATGCCTCAGCTGGACTTCCCACCTCCGGAGCTGCCCAAAGATCACTCCAAGGACTGGGTGAGGGTCGTTCTGGCGCATTCCTGGGTGCAGAGGGCGCGTTCGGTAGTCGAGAGATGGCAATCCTGGGAGCAAGACTCACGGTCGGGGGTGGAAAACCCCCGTGCGACGGGCTCCATGATCCTCGGGCTCTTCAGCCTGTTCCTCCCCGTGCTGGCCGTTCCGAGCATCGTTCTCGGGGTCAGGTCCCTCCGGTACCTGTCGGTCCAGCCGTGGCGCAAGGGAAGGCTCCAATCGATAGTTGGCATCAGCGCCTCGGCGGTGTTGGCCCCGATCTCAGTTGCGGTTTGGTTCTGGATCTACCTGACCTAGCAAACCGGTCCTCTGGGTAGGGAGCCCCTGCGGGTACCCTCGAACGACCGTGTCTGAGCTGCGTAACCCACCCGGCACCTTCGACGTCATGCCCGCGGATTCTGCTCCCTGGGAAGCGATGCTGGCCATCTTCGCCCAGGTGGTGGAGGCGGCGGGCTACGGGCTGATCATCACTCCGACGTTCGAGGACATCGCGGTGTTCCATCGGGTGGGGGAGTCGACGGACGTCGTCCGGAAGGAGATGTACGACTTCGAGGACAAGGGTGGCCGTCATGTCGCATTACGTCCAGAGTTGACTGCTGCGATCGCCCGGGCGTACATCCAGCACAGGCCTCCGCTGCCGTGGAAGGCATGGTCTGCGGGCTCGAATTTCCGCTTCGAGAGGCCCCAGGCAGGGCGCTACCGGGAGTTCCACCAGCTCGACATCGAGGCGTTCGGGACGGAGGACCCCGATCTCGACGTTGAGGTGATCGCGCTCGGTCTGGAGTACTTCCAGAAGCTCGGCATCACGCGGGTCGAGCTGTTGCTGAACTCACTAGGAGACGGGAACTGCCGACCCGCCTACCGCGAACTGCTTCTGCAGTACCTGCGAGAACATCGCGACGAGCTCTGCGACGATCACCGGAACCGGCTAGAGGAGAACCCGTTACGCGTCCTTGACTGCAAACGGCCTTCCTGCCAAGCGGTCGTCGCCGGCGCCCCGTTGCAGATCGACCATCTGTGCGAGCCTTGCCAACGGCACCTGGACCGGGTGAAATCCGGGCTGGAGGCGCTCGGCATCCAATACACCATCGCGCCGCTTCTCGTGCGGGGCTTGGACTACTACACGCGCACGACGTTCGAATACGCCGGCCTTGCGCTGGAGTCCGCTCAGAACGCGCTCGGCGGCGGAGGTCGGTACGACGGTCTCGTTTCCGCCTTGGGCGGTAAAGACACTCCGGGCATCGGCTTCGCACTGGGAATCGAGCGGATACTGCTAGCCGTCGAAGCTGAAGGTGCCACCGAAGAACTCTTAGGCGGCCGCGGGATCGACGTGTTCGTCGTCGACTTCGCCGGAGGGGAAGCAGCCCGAGATCTCACGGCGAAGCTGCGCTCCGCCGGAATTCGGTCCGACCGGGCTTTCGACGGGCGGTCACCGAAGGCGCAGTTCAAGGCTGCCGATCGCTCTGGCGCGAGGTTGGCGCTGGTGATCGGGCCAGACGAGCTCCAGTCCGGCAAGGTCGGAATCAAAGACCTTGGCAGCGACGCCGAGCAGCTCTCCGTTGAAAGCGAGGACGTCGTCAAAGAGGTCCTCAGCATTCTCGGTAGGTAGAAGTGGCGAAGCCGCGAGACGATGCCGGCGACGATCTTTTCTCCTCGGCTCTCGAAGAACGTCTCGCCGCTCAAGCACCACTCGCTTCGCGAATGCGGCCCCGCACGCTCGACGAGATGGTTGGGCAGCAGCAGCTGCTGGGCCCGGGTCGCCCACTACGGGCGCTAATCGAGGCGGACCGCCTTTCATCGGTGATCCTGTGGGGGCCACCGGGAACGGGCAAGACGACGCTGGCGCGCCTGATCGCCGGTTCGACTCACAAGCAGTTCATTCCCCTTTCCGCGGTTACTGCTGGAGTGAAGGATGTCCGCGACGCGGTCGCAGCCGCTCGACAACACCTCGCCGAGCAGGACAAGGGGACGATCCTGTTTCTCGACGAGGTTCACCGGTTCAACCGGGCACAGCAAGACGCCCTCCTCCCTTCTGTCGAGGATGGAACGCTCATCCTGATCGGTGCGACTACCGAAAATCCCTACTTCTCGGTCAACGCGCCCCTTCTCAGCCGTTCAACCCTGTTCCGGCTGGAGCCGCTTTCCGACGCCGACGTAGCCGAGCTCGTTCAAAGGGCGCTGAAGCACGAAGGAGCCGAGGCAAAGGCCGAGGCGATCGGCGCGATCGTCGCCTTGGTTGACGGGGATGCCCGAGCTGCGCTCACGACGCTCGAGGTCGCGTTGGCAATCGCCGACGGAGCCGAACTCACGCCTGATCACATCGAGGCGGCGCGCAACGCCAGGATCATTCGCTACGAGGAAGACGACCACTACGACGTCATCAGCGCGTTCATCAAGTCGATACGCGGCTCCGACGTTGACGCCGGCCTGTACTGGCTCGCCCGGATGCTTGCCGCGGGGGAGGACGCACGCTTCATCGCCAGGCGATTGGTGATTCTGGCGAGCGAGGACGTGGGAATGGCCGACCCTAGGGGTCTGCTGGTGGCGGACGCCGCGGCGCGAGCGGTGGAGTTCGTCGGGCTGCCCGAGGCGCAGCTGAATCTCGCCCACGCGGTCATCTATCTGGCGAGCGCTCCCAAGTCCAACTCGGTCATCGGCGCGCTTGGTTCTGCGATGAACGACGTGACGTCGCAGCCAGCCGGCCACGTCCCGCCCCACCTCCGCGACTCCCACTACCGCAGCGCATCGCGACTGGGCCACGGCGTCGGGTATCGCTACCCCCACGACGAGGACGAGGGATGGGTCGATCAGCAGTACCGGCCGGACCACCTCGAGGGCCGCGCGTACTACCGCCCGTCGAACCACGGTGAAGAACCCGAACGGTTCCAAGAGTGGCTCCGCGATCGCAGGCGGCCACCTAGCTAAGGTTGTTCGCCTTGATCGCGAGCGCCTCGAGTTCGGTCTGGCCCATCTTCGCCGCAGTAGCGGTGACGGTCGTGATCGCGGTGTTGATCGCTTCTGCGGTTTCCCTATCCAGGACTGCTTCGGAGCTTCGCGCCTTGGCGGAGGAGCTGAGCGAACACGCGGGAGCGGTACTCTCCGATGTGGAAGTCACTGTCGCCAGAGCCCGTGAGGAGCTCGATCGCGTGGACGACCTGGTGGGGTCCGCAGAGGTCCTGTCCGACACCGTCGGCTCCGCGAGCAGGCTGGCCCACGCGGCGATGTCGGCCCCGCTCATCAAGCTGATGGCGCTCGGTGCCGGTACCGCACGGGCGGGCAGGCGGCTACGGGGGCGCCCGGAACCCGAGCGAAGTCGCAGGCTAAGCCGGGTACGGAGGGCTGGATAGGTGTTCAGGCGGGCGCGCTGGATCGGCGCCGGAGCAGCGCTGGGGGCGGGCGCGGTGCTCTGGGCTCAGCGCAAGGTCCACGACGTCGCCGACCGCTACAAGCCGGTCGGTAGAGCGGGGGACGCGGTCGACCGTGCGATCTCGCTTCCGGGGGATATCCGGGATGCGTTCGCGGAGGGTCGGGAGGCGATGCGCCAGCGAGAGGCCGAGCTTCGCCGCAATCACCTTCGCCCGACAAGGCGTCACCGCCACCGTTGAACCGTCCAAGCACTAACTAGGCTGGAGGCACATGGACGCCAACGCTGTTCGTCGCGCCTTTACACGGTTTTTCGTGGAGCGTGATCACACTGCGGTCGCATCGGCCGGGTTGATCCCGCACCACCCGTTGGCGCCCCTTTTTACCAATGCGGGGATGAACCAGTTCATCCCCTATCTCATCGGCGAGGAGCGCCCGCCGTACCCGAGGGCGACGAGCATCCAGAAATGCGTGAGAGTGCGTGGCAAGCACGACGACATCAACCTGGTCGGGCGCACCACCCGGCACCTCACCTTCTTCGAGATGCTGGGGAACTTCAGCTTCGGCGACTACTTCAAAGAGAAAGCGATTGCTCTGGCCTGGGAGCTGCTAACTACCGTCTACAAGCTCGATGGCGACCGCCTGTGGGTGAGCATCTACCGGGACGACGATGAAGCGGAGGAGATCTGGAGCCAGCAGGTCGGGGTTCCGATCTCCAGGATCCAGCGCCTGGATGAAGACAACTTCTGGGAGATGGGCGACACCGGCCCGTCGGGGCCGTGCTCCGAGATCTACTTCGACCGTGGACCCGAGTGGGGTCCTGACGGCGGCCCAGGAGGCGGCGGAGGCGAGGAGAGGTTCGTCGAGCTGTGGAACCTCGTTTTCATGCAGTACGACAGGCAATTGGACGGATCCCTCAAGCCGCTGCCGAGGCCCAACATCGACACCGGGCTCGGCCTGGAGCGCGTGCTGATGGTCCTCCAGGACACCCCTTCGATCTGGGAGACGGACGTCATCCGGCCGATCATCGCCAGGGCGGAACAGCTGACCGGACGGACCTACGGCGACGACCCCGAGGTGGACGTGGCGCTTCGCATTCTCGCCGATCATGCGAGGTCGATGTCCTTCCTCATTTCGGACGGGGTCTTCCCCAGCAACGAGGACCGCGGCTACGTGCTTCGCCGCCTCATACGTCGCGCGGTCCGCCAGGCCTACACCCTCGGGGTGGAGCGCCCGGTTGCCGCCGAACTTGTCGCCGCGACTGCCGACGTGATGGGCGAGGCCTACCCGGACCTGGTGCGCAACTCCGGCTTCGTCGCCGAGGTGGCCGACAAAGAGGAATCCCGGTTTCGTTCGACCCTGCGTTCCGGGCTGGCCATGCTCGAAGCCGAGTTGGCGAGCGGTAACGGGACCGTTTCCGGTGATGTGGCCTTCCGGCTCCACGACACGCACGGATTTCCGATCGAACTCACCCGAGAGATAGCCGCGGAACGCAATGCCACGGTTGACGACCCCGCTTTCGAGGCGGCGATGAGCCGTCAGCGGGAGCAGTCGCGCCAAGCTGGAAGGGGTCAGGAAGGGGGCGGGGTAGACCGCGTCCAGGCTTACCGGGAGGTCCTCGACCGCTACGGTCCGACCAAGTTCAGCGGATACGCGGATGTTAGTTCGACCAGTCAAGTGCTCGAGGTGCTGGACGCAGGGGACGGGCAAGTTGAGATCTTCCTCGACGTCACCCCGTTCTACGCCGAAGGTGGCGGCCAAGTAGGGGACAACGGCGTGATCGAGACCGACACCGGAACAGCGCGCGTCGTCGACACCACGGCTGCACTACCCGGACTTACCAGGCACCTCGCTCGCATCGAGGACGGAACGATCCACGCGGGTCAGGCCGCGTCGGCGACGATCGACGCCGACCGGCGCACCGCCATAAGGCGCAACCACACCGGAACCCATCTCCTGCACTGGGCGCTCCGGTCCGTCCTGGGCGATCACGTAAAGCAGCAGGGTTCCCTCGTCGCCCCGGATCGCCTCCGTTTCGACTTCACCCATTACAACCCGATGTCGGAGGACGAGATCGCTCGAGTCGAGGATCTGGTGAATGCGCAAATCCTGGCGGATGAAGACGTCACCACTTCGATGATGACCAAGCAGGAGGCCGACACCGCCGGCGCGATCGCGTTCTTCGACGAAAAGTACGGCGATGAGGTCCGGGTCGTGCGAGCAGGCTCCGAATCGATGGAACTTTGCGGCGGCACCCACGTCAGTCGTCTCGGACAGATCGGTCCCTTCGAGATCGTCTCGGAGGGGTCGATCGGTTCGAACCTGAGGCGACTCGAAGCGACCACCGGAACAGCGACGCTCGAACGCCTTCGCGACGCCGAGCGGCGGGTTGCCAACGCGTCAGCACTGCTGCGGGTGCGCCCAGACGAGCTGACCTCGGCGGTGGAACGGAAGCTCTCGGAGTTGAGGGAGGCCGAAAGCCGCTTGAGGTCGGCGGAGCAGGCGGCGTTGACTAACCGGGCTCGTTCGCTTGCTTCGGAAGCCTCGAATGGTTGGCTGGTTGCTCGTGCCGACGGTCTGGCCCCAGACCTGCTGAGAGAGCTGGCGAATCAGGTACGGCAACTGGGTTCGCTCAACACAGTCGTGCTCGGGGGAACCCCGGACGGTGAGAAGGCCGCTCTCGTGGCGCTCGTAGCGAAGGGCGAGAGCCCGAGCGCTCCGGATCTCATTGCGGATGCCGCGAGGACCGTAGGTGGGGGCGGCGGTGGGAAGAACCCGGAGCAGGCGAGTGCAGGCGGTCGGGATGCTTCCAAACTCGACGAGGCACTGGAGCAGGTGCGGGAGCTGCTGAGAGACGCCGGATGATTCCCGAGGGGAGGGTCGTCGGCGTTGACCTTGGGTCGCGACGCATCGGCATTGCCATCAGCGATACGGGCCAGTCGGTTGCCACACCGGTAACCACTCTCCGCCGAGGTCGAACCGTGGAGCAAGACCATCGCGCCATCGCCGGCGTGGTCGACGAGTACGGTGCGATAGGCACGGTTGTGGGAGTCCCTGTGTCGCTTTCGGGCGAGGTGGGCCCCGCCGCACAGGCCGTGTTGGAGGAGGTCGATGAGCTGAGATCCAGGCTGAACGTCGAAGTGGAAACCGTAGACGAACGGTTCACAACAACAGCGGCGGCAGGGACTCTGCGAGCCTCCGGACGGGACTCTCGCAAGCAGCGTGAGTTGATCGATCAGTTCGCGGCCGCTGAGCTGCTCCAAACATGGCTCGAGCGTAGGAAGGCGCCCCTCGCGTGAGCGACGGACTTCAGGGTGAGCAAGATCTGCTTTCCTCTGGATACGAACAAGAGGGCTCGGCTTTCGAGACGGGTCCCGCGCACCGCCGCCGCCGGAGAGCGCCGCGAAACCGCCTGCTCAAGCGCCTCGCCGCCATCGCCGCGATCCTGGTCGTTCTCGCTGCTGTCGGCCTGGTCTGGGCCAACGCGCAGATCAACCCGGGCAAGGCAGGAAAGCTGGTGAGCGTCGAAATTCCGAAAGGGGCTTCGACCTCGCGGATCGGCTCGATCCTCGCTCATGCGGGCGTCATACACGAAGGCTTCCTGTTCTCCGTGTACGTGAAGCTCAGCGGCGACGGCCCGTTGCTCCCGGGTCAGTACAACCTTCCCAAGAATTCTAGCTACCACTCGGCCATCAAAGCCCTCGAGGCGGGGCCCAAGATCCTCGTCGACAAGCTTGTCGTGCCAGAAGGGTTCACCGTCCAGCAAATCGCCGACGCGGTTGGAGCCCTTCCGGGGGTCGGGCTTTCCGCTCAGAAGTTCCTCGAAGCGGCGTCGAGCGGAACGGTTCGAAGCCCGTACGAACCTGCAGGTTCGAACAATCTCGAAGGGTTGCTCTTTCCGGCGACCTACGACGTGCGGAAGGGGGAGAGCGAGCTCGACCTGCTCGAACAGATGATCGGATCGTTCGACGATCATGCGGCGAGCCTCGGCATCGACCAGGCGGCTTCCGCGATGGGCCTCAACCCCTACCAGGTCATCACCCTCGCGTCGATCGTCGAACGTGAAGCCAAACGAGATCCCGACCGTCCGAATGTCGCGAGCGTCCTTTACAACCGGCTGCACGCCGGGATGCCGCTCGGAGCCGACTCCACCCAGGCCTACTACCTGCGCCTGACCCAACCCGGTGTAAACCCGACCGCCCGCCAGGACAATCTCGCCAGTCCATACAACACACGACTCAACAAAGGGTTGCCGCCCACACCGATTGCGAGTCCAGGCTTGCCCTCACTGCAAGCCGCGATCTCGCCGCCGTCCACGAGCTATCTGTATTTCGTTGAAATCAACCCCGACGGCCAAATTGGGTTCGCATCGACATCGTCCGGATTCGTACAACTCCAGAAGCAGTGCCGGGCCGCCAAGCTCTGTTAATCAGGCCGACCGGCGCTACTGAGGTCGCCGGGATAATCGGTGACCCTGTGCGCCATTCCATCTCGCCGGCGATCCACAACGCCGCTTACCGAGCGCTCGGTGTTGACTGGGTATACGTCGCGTTCCCGGTCCCCGCCGGGCAAGGCGCATCCGCCGTCGACGCGATGAGAGTCCTCGGCCTCGCCGGGTTGTCCGTCACCATGCCGCACAAGGCCGCAGTCGTAGAACGCCTCGATCGGCTCGAACACGCCTCGGCCAGGCTCGGGGTTGTGAACACGATCACCCGACGCCCTGCAGAGGAGGGTTTCGAGCTCGTCGGCGACAGCACCGACGGGACCGGCTTCCTATCCGCCCTCACCCAGGACGATGGATTCGACCCGCTGGGCAAGAGGTGCCTCGTCCTTGGATCGGGTGGCGCTGGGCGCTCCGTCGCCCTCGCCCTCGCCCAGGCAGGAGCTTCACACGTCGGAGTCGTCGGGCGCCGGCGCGAGGCGGCCGCTGCCAGCGCTGAGTTGGCGGGCGAAGCGGGAGCATCGGTCGAGCCGATACCCGGGCTGTTAGAGGAGGCCGCACGAGAAGCCGACCTCATCGTCAACGCCAGCCCCGTCGGCATGGCCTCCGGCGACGGCCTGCCGTTCGACCTGCAGCCGGCCTGGTTTCACCCGAATCAGGTGATCGTCGACCTCATCTACCTTCCGGCGACGACACCACTGCTCGCGGCGGCCCGCGAAAAGGGAGCATTGGCCTCAAATGGGCTCGGCATGCTGATCCATCAGGCTGCCTGCCAGATCGAAATCTGGACCGGCCGCGTAGCCCCCCTCGATGTGCTGTCGGCGGCAGCGCTAGCTGCGCTTTCACGCCGATAACCAGCTCAGAGGCCTAGTTCTGGGGAGTCCCCGCTAGCCCAAGGGAGCGGCATAGGCGCGAAGTCCGCGAAGAGATTCAGGTTGGGCGGGATCCGTGCCGATTGATATATCACCATCAGCTTCGGAGGTTCCCGTGTCACTCGAAGGCTCTCTTGAGACAGTTGCGCTACCTGAGGTGCTACAACTGCTGTCCGACACGTCCAAGACCGGTGAGCTGCTCGTTCGCGGCGACAGGGGCGACGGAAGGCTCTGGTTCGGCCAGGGGCGGCTGAGCGGCTTTCAGGTAGCCGGCACCGACCAGGCGGCCGATGCCCTTTTCGACCTGCTGCGCAACCGCGAGGGCAGGTTCGAGTTCGAGGCAGACGCCGAGCGCCCAGAGGATGCCCACCAAGTTGACGACGAGGATGGAGAGGTCCGTCCGGTCCTGGAGGTAGCTCAGGCCCGCCTCGCGGAGTGGACCGAGATCATCGCCGTGGTGCCCTCGCTCGAGCACGTGGTCCGTCTCGCCGACGAGGCGCCGCGGGCACGGCTTCACCTAGACGCAGCGCAATGGGCTCTCATCGTCGCCATCGGAGAGGGCCGTCCGGTCCAGGAAATCCTGGGTCGGGGCTCGCTGCCCGAGTTCGACGGCTGCAAGTCGCTCAAGACCCTGGTCGACACCGGCCTGGCGACCGTTGTGGAGCCCGTAGTTGCGATCGTCGAGGATCCGGTGGCAGACGTTGCCGAGGTCGTCGAGGAGGTTCCCGAAGTCGAAGATCCCGTCGCCGAGGAGAGCGAAGTTCCAGTTGCCTTTGAGGCCGCGCCTTCTGCCGAAGTCACCGACGTGCCCGCTTATGAGACTTACGAGGCCCCGCTCGATCCCCATGAGTACGTCTTCAGCGCCTCCACGGCAACGGAGCCAACGTACACTGAGGAAACCGGCGAGGAACTAGCCCCGTGGAGCGTCGCGCTCGACGATTCGCCCGCCAACGGGTCCGACGACACGGACTACGTGCCCCAGCCTGTGCCGTATCCCGAGACTCACGACGATGCCGAGGCCAGCGAGTCGCACGACGCCAGGGCGGCTCTCGAGGCCTTGATCGCCGAGATCCCGGCGGACGATCAAGAAAGCGAGACCCCGCACGAACTTCCAGACGGTCTCGCCGACCGCGGGCCATGGACGTCGAACGAACTCGCCCACATGAGCACGTGGCACGAGGAGGAACAGCATCAGGAGACGACTTCCTGGGGGTCGTTCGAGGTGACCTCCTCCCACGCCCCGTACGACGTCGAAGCACCCGAAGTCGCTTCAGCGGCCGGCCACGACGCGGCGGCCCACGACTACGAAGCGGTCGATTCCGAGTCGGTAGACGAGTCCGACGAGGAAGAAGAGGCCGAACACAAGCCGGAACAGGTCAACCGTGGTCTGCTCCTGAAGTTCCTCTCGTCGGTCCGCTCGTAGAACGGTTCCTTCCGTGACGATGGCTGCCCCTTCCCTGGGGGTGGAACCTGCCGCCCCCACAGACGATGAGCTTCTCGGCAAGCTCCTCGTCGACGCGGGCCTGCTCACGGAGGAGGCGTGCCAGAAGGCACTTTCTGTACGGACTGAGCGTGGCCAGGATCTTGCAAGGATCCTCATAGACGATTCGCTGGTAAGCGAGACCGATCTGGTCGCCACGCTCGCCAGGCACCTGAAGCTCGAGTTCGTCGACCTCACCGAGTATCCGGTCGACGCTGCCGCGGCCCGGTTGATCGGCGACTCGATGGCCAGGCGCTACATGGCTCTTCCGATCGGGTGGTACGAGGGCCGGCTGATCGTGGCGATGGCCGACCCGTCGAACGTTTTTGCTGTCGACGACATCCGTACGGTCACCGGTGCAGAGATCCGCATCGCCGTGGCAACGGCGGGCTCGGTCGTGGCCGCCATAGGTCGCTTCCACAGAGTCGACAGCGAAGCCGAGGACGTCAGCGCAGAGGCGGCGAGCACCTTCGAGGGTGAGGCAGACCTTTCCAGGGTCCGTGAGATCACCGAGGACTCGCCGATCGTCAAGTTGGTCAACCTCTTGGTCACCCAGGCGATCAATGACCGGGCCTCGGACATCCACATAGAGCCCGGCGAGGACGATGTTCGTGTCAGGTACCGCATCGACGGTGTGCTCCACGAGGTGATGCGCCCTCCCAAACGCATCCAATCCGGGATCGTCAGTCGCCTCAAGGTGATGGCTGACATCAACATCGCCGAGCGACGGATCCCGCAAGACGGGCGGATCACCACGATGATCGACGGACGCCACGTCGACTTACGCGTAGCGACGCTTCCCACCGTGCACGGCGAGAAGGTCGTCATGCGCGTGCTCGACAAGTCAACCGCATTGCTCAGACTGTCGGACCTCGGATTTCTCCCCGAGAACATGTCCCGATACGAGGAGTCCTATCGAAAGCCGTACGGGACGATTCTCGTGACGGGGCCCACCGGGTCAGGGAAATCCACGACCCTCTACGCGACGCTGAACATTCTGAACGACGAGTCGAAGAACGTCATCACGGTCGAGGATCCTGTCGAATACCAGCTCCCCGGTATCAACCAGGTGCAGGTGAACTCCAAGGCCGGCCTCACGTTTGCGGCCGCACTGAGAAGCATTCTGCGTTCGGACCCCGACATCGTTCTCGTCGGGGAGATCCGCGACCGCGAGACAGCGATTATCGGTATCGAGGCCGCTCTGACCGGGCACCTCGTCCTCTCCACGCTCCACACCAACGATGCGGCATCCACTCCATCACGTTTGATCGAGATGGGCGTCGAGCCGTTCCTGGTGGGCAGCGCGCTCGATTGTGTAGTGGCTCAGCGCCTGGCTCGCCGGCTCTGCGACAAGTGCAAGAAGGCGTACAAGCCTGAGATGTCAGAACTCGTGTCCGTTGGATGGGACGTCGAGCGCCTGGGGGAGATCGACAAGTCGACCGAGATCTTTCGGTCTCACGGTTGCGGAGCCTGTGGCGGAACCGGTTTTCACGGACGCTTCGCGGTTCACGAGGTCCTCCCAATCTCCGAGGAAGTCGAACGGCTGATCGTCGAACGAGGGCATTCCGATGACATCCGCAAGCTCGCTATTGGCCAGGGGATGCTCACCCTTCGGCAGGCCGGTTTAGTGGCCGTGAGCCAGGGCGGCACTTCGATCGAAGAGATCCTCCGGGTCGTCGCCTGAGCGGGTCAGCATCCGCTACAGCCCCGACCATTTCATTCCGAAGGGATAGTCATGATCGCCGCATCCAGGGTGGTGGGGGAGTTCCTCGTATCCCGCAAGGTCCTCTCCCGCGATGTTCTCGAGGAGTCGCTGGTCCGTGAGGCGGAGACCGGCATTCCTCTTACAAAGCTCCTCGCCTCTGAGGGCCTCGTCGGTGAGCGTGACCTGATCGCCGCCATCGGCGCCCACCTCGGCATTCCGGTGTGGGATCCTGACCGTGACCCCATCCCAAGCATGGTCGCTGGCATGCTTCCACTGGCGATGGCTCAGCGCTTACGGGCCGTCGCGGTGGGAATGAACACCACGCTGCTACGTGTCGCGATGGAGAACCCGACCGACCAGTCGGCAATAGATCAGATATCCCGTGAGACCGGCTGGACGGTCGAGGCCGTACTCGCGGCCGCGGCGGATATTTCTCTCGCGATAGAAGTTCTGTACAACGTCGATGATGCGCCGGCCGCCGCCAAGCCAGATGTCGCGGTGGGGGAGGAGCCCCCTCCAGCGGAGCTTCATCTGAACGTGTTGCTTGCCGAAATGGTGGCCTCGGGCGCCTCCGACCTTCACATAAGCGCCGGTCTGCCTCCGTGCATCCGCGTTGATGGGCATTTGCGACCGATGGAGGGCTACGACGTACTAACCCCATCGGAAACAAGGCGCCTCGTTTACGGGATCCTCGCCCAACGCCAGCGTGAGAAGTTCGAGGAAGAACTCGAGCTCGACACCTCTCATTCGGTGCCAAACGCAGGTCGGTTCCGGCTCAACGTCTTCCTCCAGAAGGACTCGGTTGGTGCGGTCCTCCGTGCTATTCCGTTCAAGATCGTCCCGCTGGACAAGCTAGGGGTCCCCGCGGTCGTCGGTGACCTGGCCAACCTTCCGCGAGGTCTCGTTCTAGTTTGTGGGCCAACTGGTTCCGGCAAGTCGACCACGTTGGCGTCTGTAGTTGACATCGTCAATACGACCCGACCCGACCACATCATGACCGTCGAGGATCCGATCGAGTTCGTTCACACCAGCAAGCGATCGGTTGTTAACCAGCGAGAGGTTGGCGAAGACACCAAATCGTTCGCAGCCGCCCTCAAGCACGTCCTTCGGCAGGACCCGGACGTGATTCTGGTGGGCGAAATGCGGGACCTCGAAACCATCTCCACCGCCCTTACGGCGGCAGAAACTGGCCACCTGGTGTTCGGCACCCTTCACACCCAGGACGCACCGCAGTCGATTGACCGCGTGATCGACGTCTTCCCGGCCCACCAGCAGCAACAGATTCGTGTCCAGCTGGCGGCGGCACTGCAGGCGGTGGTCTGTCAGCAGCTCCTTCCACGGCTCGGTGGCAAGGGTCGAGGGGTGGCTTGCGAAGTTCTCATTGCCACGCCCGCCATCCGGAACATGATTCGTGAGGGCAAAGTTCACCAGATCTACAGCGCCATGCAGGGCGGTGGGAAGTTCGGGATGCAGACCATGGACCAATCCCTCGCCGATTTGGTCCGCGGCTCAAAAATCTCTCTCGAGGTAGCCCTAGAGCGCTGCCACCACGAGGACGAACTACGCCGGCTAGTCGCAGGAGCTCGCTGATGTCCACAACGTACGCATACAAGGTTCGGGACAGGTCCGGGAAGGTCCTCTCAGGCACGATCGACGCCGATAACACTGCGCTTGTAGCAAACCGCCTCCGCCAGATGGGCTACGTGCCCATCGCGATCGACAAGAAGGCGGGCGCCGGCGTCAAGAAAGACTTGCAGATCCCGGGGTTTTCCAATCGGGTAAAGCTAAAAGACATCGCAATCTTTAGCCGGCAGTTTTCCACCATGATCAACTCGGGCTTGACCTTGCTCCGGGCGTTGTCGATTCTGGTGGTGCAAACCGAGAGCCAGTACTTCTCGACCGTAATCGATTCGCTCCGAGCGGACATCCAGTCCGGATCCTCCCTCTCGCAGGCGATGTCCAGACACCCGAAACAATTCAACCGGCTGTATGTTGCGATGGTTCGCGCGGGTGAAACAGGCGGCAACCTTGACATCACCCTGAACGAATTGGCGACCACTATTGAGAAGCAGGTCGAGCTTCGTGGGAAGATTCGTTCGGCGTTGGCCTACCCGGCGATGGTCCTCGCTCTCGTCTGTTGCATCCTTACTGCGATGCTCTTGTTCATTGTGCCGATCTTCAAAAAGATGTACGACTCTCTCAAGGGAACGCTTCCCCTCCCGACCCGGATGCTTGTCGGCATCTCGAACATCTTCGTGCATGCTTTCCCCTTCGTCATCCTCACAGTCGCGGGAGTTGTTTATGCATATCGTCGTTGGGTGCGCACGGCTACCGGTCGTCAGGCGCGCGACCGCGTGCTTCTCCGGGTGCCGATCTTCGGCGGATTGGTCCGAAAAACTGCCATGACGAGATTCTCCAGCACACTCGCGACATTGCTTTCATCGGGTGTACCGGTGCTCGAGTCTCTCGAGATCACCGCCGATACCGTCGGGAACGTTGTCGTCGCCGATGGGGTTCGCGCCATCGCAGAGGGAGCCAAAAAGGGCGAGGCGATGACACGGCCTCTGGAAGAGCATCCGGTGTTCCCTCCGATGGTTACGCAGATGATGGCAGTCGGAGAGGAGACCGGCGCGTTGGACACTCTTCTGCGAAAGATTGCGACCTTCTACGAGCAGGAGGTAGCGCGGACCGTGGAGGCGCTCACGTCGCTTCTGGAGCCTCTCCTGATTGTTGTTCTGGGTGGCGCTGTCGGCGCGATGGTCGTGTCTCTCTACCTGCCCATGTTCGACATCATCAAACTCGTCGGAAATAACGGTTAACCGCTGACTTCAGAGCATGCGCGGCTGATTGCGGTCCGCATGGCAGGATTCGATGCGGTGACGAGACTCGTCGTACTCAGGGAGACCGAGCCTGGCGAACGGAGGGTTGCCCTCGTACCAGCGGACTTGACCCGGCTGGCCAACCTGGGCCTCGAGGTGGTTGTCGAGAGCGGGGCCGGAGATCCAGCCGGACACCCAGACTCGGAATACGAACTTGCCGGCGCGGCTGTCGCGTCCCTCCCGGGAGCTCTGGACAAGGCAGCTGGTGTGCTTGTGAAGGTTAGGCCGCCGAGTGAGTCGGAGGTGGCCAACCTGCCGCAGCACTCCACGCTGCTTTGCTTCCTCCCGCCCGCCACTCACTTGAGAATCGTCGGGCGGCTCCGGGATCGGGGCATAACAACCTTCTCCTTCGATCTCGTACCAAGGATCAGCCGCGCCCAGTCGGTCGACGCCCTCAGCTCACAGGCGAGCGCCGCGGGGTACGAGGCTGCGATTTTTGCGGCTAGGCGCCTTGGGCGGATGTTTCCAATTCTAATGACCGCTGCAGGCACCGTTCCGCCCGCGAAGGTGCTCGTGCTGGGCGCGGGGGTGGCAGGCCTGCAGGCCATCGCCACTGCGCGAAGGCTCGGGGCGTCAGTGTCCGGTTACGACATCCGGCCCGAGGCCGCCGAAGAGGTGCGTAGCCTGGGTGCCAGATTCGTGCAGTTAGAACTCGACGCCGCTCAAGGCACTGGCGGGTACGCAGCTGAGCAGAGCCAGGAGTTTCTGGCCCGACAGCAAGAGCTAGTGGCTATCAGGGTCTCCGAGTCGGACGCAGTGATAACAACCGCGGCAGTCCCTGGTAGGCCTGCACCACGGCTCATTACCAGAGCGACCGTCGAGCGAATGCGCCAAGGAGCGGTCATAGTAGATATGGCCGCCGCATCAGGTGGTAACTGCGAACTGACGCGTGACGGCGAGGAAGTGGAACACAACGGAGTGTTAGTGATTGGTGCGGGGAACTTGGCATCGGACGTTGCAACTTCATCAAGTGCGCTCTACTCGCGGAACGTGTCGAACTTCCTTGCTCTATTGATTCGCGACGGTGACATCGTCAGTGAATCCGACGATGAGGTTCTCGTCGGAATGCGACTGACCGGAGCGGGAAGAGTGCAGCACGAGCCGACCAGGGCGGCAATGGAAGGGACTGCAGAATGATCGACACCGGGCTCGACCTTCTCGTCGTGTTCGTCCTCGCCGCCTTCCTCGGTTACGAAGTGATATCAAAGGTGCCGAGCATCCTGCACACTCCGTTGATGTCCGGCAGCAACGCGATTCACGGAGTGATCCTCGTGGGGACGATGGTTATCGCGAATGAGGCGCGCGGTGGTTTGCAGATCTTCCTCGCGCTAATGGCGGTCATCCTTGCGACGCTGAACATAGTCGGCGGGGTGGTCGTCACCGACCGCATGCTTGAGATGTTCAAAGGTCGTGACCGACAGCACGAGCCGGGCACATCGGGCGAGAAGTGATCGGCGCCACTCTCGCCAACAACGGTCTCGTTGGGGGTTACCTCGTCTCCGCGGTCTGCTTCATCGTCGCGCTGAAGGCTCTCAGTTCCCCTCGAAGGGCACGGCTAGGTAATTTGGTCGGCGTGGCCGGGATGACCGTCGCCGTGGGTCTCACATTGGCCGACAGTCATGCCGGACCCTACGGCATCATTCCGATAGGCATGGTGATCGGCACGCTGATTGGCGTTCCCGCCTCCCGTCTGGTCCACATGACCGCAATGCCCCAGCTTGTGGCGATCTTCAACGGAGTTGGGGGTGGTGCGGCAGCGCTCGTATCGGTCGTCCATTTTCTCTCGACTCAGTCTTCAAGTCCGAGTGACTTGCACCTGGTCGAGATCACGTTCGGGTTGGTCATTGGGTGCGTGTCGTTATCCGGCAGCCTGATTGCGTTTGCCAAGCTCCAGGGAACCTTGACCGGCCGCCCAATAACGTTTCCCGGGCAGCCCCAGGCGAATGTGGCACCCTTCGTCGCGCTCCTTGCGCTGGGGATCTGGATGGTAGTCGATCCTCATGTCGCAGGGCTTCTGCTTCTTGCGATGTTTGCGCTGGCCTTGGGCGTGGACATCTGCCTTCCGGTCGGAGGTGCAGATACACCCGTTCTAATCTCACTGCTCAACTCCCTGACTGGACTGGCGGTGGCCGCGGATGGCTTCGCCTTGGGAAACATGATCCTCGTCGTGGCGGGCACCCTCGTAGGCACCTCTGGGGCTTTGCTAACGAAGATGATGAGTGACGCGATGGGGCGGTCGCTGCCGAACATCCTTCTCGGTGGCTTGACGACCGCTGGGTCAACCGAGTTGCTCGGAGGGGAACAGGGGGCTCAAAGCGTCCGGTCAGCCGACGCAGATGACATCGCCACCCTCTTGGCCTACTCCAGACGGGTGCTCATCGTGCCGGGATATGGACTGGCTGTCGCGCAGGCACAGCAGACGGTCGTAGAGCTCGCGAGGGCCCTCGAAACCAGGGGGGTCGAAGTCTCGTACGCGATACATCCGGTGGCAGGAAGAATGCCAGGCCATATGAACGTACTTCTTGCAGAGGCAAACGTCCCGTACGAAGACCTCGACGATCTCGACGAGGCCAACGCCAAGTTCTCCGGTACGGACGTTGCGCTGGTGGTCGGCGCAAACGACGTGGTCAACCCGGCCGCTCGCGACGATCCAGGCAGCCCGCTATATGGAATGCCGATACTGAACGCCGACGAGGCAGCGCATGTCGTGTTCATGAAGAGAAGTATGCGACCAGGGTTCTCGGGGGTCGACAACGCCCTTCTCTACGACCCGAAGACCGTGCTTCTCTTTGGGGACGCCAAGGACTCCCTCTCGAAGCTGGTGACGGCGGTTCGGGCCGCATGAATCGCTGGTAGCGACTTCAGGAACAGGGGACCGCTGGCCGATGAATTGACGATCAGTTGGGCGGTTTCTGGGATTTCTGTTTTGGCACGTATGAAATCATCTCGATCGATGCGGTTGAAGGCGAGCGGCGGTCGCCTGCGCGCGGGTGGTGCAACCGTGGCGATCATTTGCCTGGTCGGCCTCCCTCGTGTAGCCGCGGGCGCCGCAGGTAGTTCGCCGGCAGCCCCACCGTCTCCAGCTCCGGCGCCCTCCCCGCCGGGGAACTCGGTTCCACCGCTTCCCACTGTCTCGCCTGACATCACGGATGGCCAGCCCATCCAGTCCCTGTACGCCATGGCCCTGAGCTTGAGCTCCGACAGCGCGTTGAGCGCTCAGCTTCGCTCCCAGATCGCAGCCACCCAGAAGCAGCTCGATGCCGACGCCGTAGCAGCCACCCAGGCGGCCGCGGTTGAAGCCGCAGCTGACTCCGAAGCCGCTAACGCCGAGTCCCATGCCGAAGCGGCTGCCCGGGCATACTCAGACCTCGACGGCGCGCTGAAGCACGCAGTCCTGTTCATGTACACGAGCGGTCCGACATACGTCCGCGTCAACCCCGGGGCCGGTGACAAGCTCGCCTACGCTTCTGACTACGCCAGCACGGCGTTGACGCCTGGCGGCATCCTCTCGACCAGAAAGTACGACGCGTCGATCCGGAAATCGGAATTGGCCGTCGCCAAGTCGGCGCAGCAGCAAGCCGATCAGGCTGCACAGCAGGCTGCTGTCGCAGTGGCCGCCGAGAGAGCAGCTGAAGCGGCTCTGGAAACCCAGCTGGCGGCGGTGGTAGCCGCGTCAAGTCCCCAGCTGATGGCTGAGACGACTGCCCTGGCCGGCCAGGCCGGTCAAGAGCTGCTCTCCACAGCTGGACTCGAGTTCACCCCCGCGTCACCCCTGCCGCCGCCGGTATCGACGACGCCGATCGCGCTCGCCTGGGTGTTCTCCGAGCTCGGCAAGCAGTATGTCTGGGGCGCCACAGGTCCCGACACGTTCGACTGTTCAGGGTTAACACAGTTCGTCTGGCACCAGGCGGGCGTGGACATTCCCCGAGTAGCGGCGGACCAGGACAACTGGACCGTCCCGGTTCCGCTTTCGCAGCTTCTTCCCGGAGATCTCGTCTTCTTCGGCAAGAGCGACATCCATCACGTCGGGATCTACATCGGCAGCGGCTTGATGATCAACGCACCACACACGGGCGATGTCGTACGGGTCAGTTCCATCTGGTGGTCTGACCTTGCTGGTTTCGGTCGTGTCCACGACGCAAACGTTCCTGTGCCCGTTCATCTGGCACCCACGCCGTCAAAACCGGCAGCTCCCGCAGTAGTTTCGACCGCCGGCAACGTCCCGTCCCAGACGCAGCCCCCTCCTGGTTGGCAGCCTCAGCCAGGTTCGACAACGCCAATAGTTGTTGACGGAACCGGGAATGGCGGATCTAACACAAACGCCAGCACGACGACGTCAACTACGACTCCCTCATCCAGTCCTGGAAGCTCAACTACCACGACGCCGCCGGCTACTAGTACAACTACGGTACCGACGAGCGCTTCTAACGTGAGCAGTACCACGACCCTGCCGGGGGGGTAAGGCGGCAGTCAGCGATGGTCGAGTCCAAATTGAGAGATTTCTCAGGGTCGGATCCCAGATTGAGACATTTCTCAGGGTCGGATCCCAGAAACTTCTCAGGTTGATACCTCACGCGCCGATGTTGTGGGTGCGAGCAGCGCTCGAGAAAAAGGCAAAGCCGTCGAGAGGCGGTGACGCAAAGCCACGGGGCCAGACGTCATGGACGAGGGCCAGCCGGGCTGCCTGGAGCACTTGAACCGGGTTTTTGCCGGGGGGAGGGGCCAGGGGTTCAAAAGCAGGCTCGCTGTCATGAACCGAACCCGAAAGGCAAACACATGCTGGAATCCATCAAGCAGCGCCTCGGCCGTGACGACGAGCAGGGCTTCACCCTTATCGAACTCATGGTTGTCGTGCTGATCATCGCGATCCTGTTGGCGATCGCTATCCCCACGTTCCTCGGGGCCCGTAACAGCGCCAACGCCAGGGCGACCCAGTCCAACCTGCGTAACGCTCTCACCGCGGAGCAGACCCAGTGGACGAACAACCAGGCATTCGACGCGGTGGTGGCTGACATGTCCGGTATCGAGTCGAACCTCGACTGGCAGACCGCCTGGCCGGCGGCCCCCAAGCCGAACACCGTTTTGGTGGCCATCGACGCCAACACCAACGGCGTCTTCCTGACCGGCCTCGGCAAGGACAACAACTGCTATACGATCTTCGCGCTTGACCAGCCGGCCACCTTCACGCCAGCCGGTGGCGCAGCGACGAGCGTTCCCGCCGGAACCCAGTACTTCCAGACCGGCAAGAACGCCGCCGGTGGATGCTCCACCCCGGCTACGCCGGGCGGCGGACCAGGCACCACAACTGCTCATCAGTCAGTTGGCAACTGGGAGCAAGCCTTCTAATCAATCACAGCCAACCGTTGTAACAGCAAAGGGCCCCACCTTATGGTGGGGCCCTTTCGGATAAAGCAACTATCCTTGCCTACGCCCTAACCCTCTGAGAGTTTGAATATGTTTACCGTGACAGTGCTGGCGGCCGCGCTCCTCGGTCTCGCGATTGGCTCATTCCTAAACGTCGTGATCTACCGGGTCCCGGCCGGGATGTCCATTGTGTCTCCGGCCTCGGCATGTCCGTCATGTCACACACCGGTGAGTCCTCGGGACAACATTCCGGTCCTGTCCTGGCTCATACTTGGCGGACGCTGCCGTTCATGCTCGGCGCGGATATCAGCCCGATACCCCGTGGTGGAAGCTCTGACGGCGGTGATCTTCACGCTTGTTGCAGTGCGGTTCGGCCCGAGCTGGTCATTGCCACCGGAGCTTGCCTTTTCCGGGGGCCTAATGGCCTTGGCAGCGGTTGACCTCGAGCGGTTCCTTTTGCCACGGGCAATCTTGTATCCAACGTCCGCGATCGTCGCCGGACTTCTCCTTCTGGCGGCTGCCGCCCAGGGAGAGTGGCGACGCCTGGGGATCGCCGTGGTTTGTGCAGTCATCGCCTTCGGGCTCTTCTTCGCTATCAATTTCATAAGGCCTGCTTGGATGGGCTTCGGAGACGTTCGTCTGGCCGGTCTGATCGGCCTGGCATTGGGCTGGCTTGGACCTTGGTACCTTTTCATTGGATTTATGGCCGCCAACCTCACGGGTGCTCTCGTTGGGATCGCTCTTATGGCGTCTGGGAAAGCCGGTCGTAAGACGGCCTTGCCGTACGGCGTCTTCCTTGCCGCAGGCTCACTTTTCGCGGTGCTCCTCGCTGCGCCAATCATCCATTGGTACAGCAATCATTTCGTTCACTGACCTCGGAATAGGCGGGCCAATCGCGAGATATTCCGGAGTCTCGGTAAAGCCCGGGCCGCAGGCGCCGATATCTCCATCTGTGAGTACCAAGTCGACGGGCGCGTAGGGGAAACGATGGAAGCCAACAGCATCGGCCTTGACATCGGCTCATCCGCGGTCCGAGCTGCCGAGATACGGATCGAGCGACACCACTGCCGCCTGCGGCGCTACGCCCAGGTCGGGCTTCCGTCTGGAGCCGTAGTCGATGGAGAGGTCGTCAATCCCCTGGTGGTGGCGGAAGCCCTCCGCCGGCTGTGGGACGCGGGCGACTTCTCCTCGAGAAAAGTCGTATTGGGCGTCTCAGGTCACCGGCTGATCGTACGCCAAGCAGATGTTCCGGCATTGAACGAAGAGGATCTACGATCTTCGCTCCGCTTTGACGCACAGGAGCTCATTCCCATTCCCATGGAGGATGCTCATTTCGACTTCCAGATCCTGGAGCGTGGCGATAGCACCGACGACGATGGCCGTGCAACCATGCGGATCCTCATCGTTGCTGCCCATCGCGAGATGCTCAAGGCTCACCTCGCGGCGCTTGAGCAAGCCGGACTGGAAGCCGTTGCAGTTGACGCTTCACCGCTCGCCTTGATGCGGGTAGTCCCGCCCGCGGCAGACTCAGGCGTTGAAGCAATCGTCTCGATCGGGGCTGAGCTGACCACGGTCGCTGTTCGCCAAGCGGGAATACCTCGTTTCATTCGTAGTCTCGCAATAGGTGGAGGCAAGCTGACGGCTGGAATCGCTTCGGCGCTGCACGTCGAACCTGCGATCGCCGAGACGCTCAAACGAGGAGCTGTCCCTAATGGAACTCCTCAACTCGCGCAAGCTCGCAAAGCCATGGGTTCGGAACTGCGCGACCTTGGCGAAGATGTCCGAGCAACCATGGACTTCTTTCTCAGCCAAGCTGTAGGAGGCCCCATCGATCGCTTGCTCATCACAGGGGGCGCGTCAATGACGGTGGGCCTCGCAGAGGAGCTTGCCGGAACAACTGACGTCGACATCAGGCGAATCGATCCCTTTGCAGTCGTCACTCTCGATGATCTTGGACTGGACGAGGATGCCCTTCGCAGAGCGCGTGCAACTAGCGCTACTGCGGTGGGCCTTGCTCTTTGGACAGCAGACGCTCCGGGGCGCCGTCTATCAGTTCTCCCGGGCGATGTCGCCGAAGCCCGCCGCACACGCCGTCTGGCGATTCTCGCAGCGGCGGGCGTGGCCGGTGTCGCGGGTCTCCTGGCTTTCGTCGGCGGCGCGGAAGCCGTGGCAGTGCACCTCGAGAGGTCGAAAGTCCACGAGGCTCAAGCGAAGGCAGCTTCGCTTCAAGCAAAGGTCACCCAACTTCAGGTTGAGACCGCTATCCATACCAGGGTGGCCGCTCGAGCTCACCTGGTCAAGTCTGCGCTACAGGGTGACGTCGATTGGGTCAGTGTCATATCCGGAATACAGAACTCGATGCCCGCAAGCCTCCAGATCGAAAGTTTCACGGGAACTCGCGGCTCCACGAGCTCCGCCAGCTCGGGATCGAGTACCGGATCTATTGGAGTATCCCTGACTGGAAACGGTGGACTTCCCGTCACGGCTGCTTGGCTGGACGGCTTGCAAAAGGATCCGTCGGTGCAGGGGACATGGGTGACCGGAATCGCCGAAACGACCAATGGTGGTGCGGTGACTTTCGCGTCGACGACCAGCCTCACGCCAAATGCACTAAGCCATAGAGATCGAGGTGTCAATCCGTAATGACCGCCAACCGAAAGATATCCGTGATCGCGGTAGGGGCCGCCCTCGTCCTCGTTGTTGCTTGGTTCTTCCTCCTTTGGTCACCGGAGTCCAAAAGCCTCAAGTCGGCCCACAAGGCCCGCGCTGCAGCTGACCAGAAGGTAAGTGACCTTCAAACGCAGGTTGGGCAGCTAGAGGGCTTGGTGAAGCAAATTCCAGCCGACAATGCGGCGTTCGCCCAACTTCAACAACAGTTACCCGACAACCCGCAACTCGACCAAACCCTGAATCTGATGCACCAGGCGGCACTTCAGAATGCGGTTACGATCGCAACACTGACACCGTCACAGGCCGCTAGCGGATCGGGGCCGAGTTCAAGTTCGAGTTCTGGCTCGCAGGCGTCAGGACCCCCGGCAGTCACTCTAACGATAAGCGCGATCGGCCCCTTCAATCAGCTCAAAGCTTTCGTGGGAGCGCTTTCGAAGATGTCTCGTACCGTCGTGATCGACAGAGTGTCGATTAGTGGCGTCGGGAACTCGGCTGCGAACATCACAGCACGTATCTTCTACGCCGGGCAGCCTTCTCCCTGAGGTGCGACGGCCATGATCGACGCTTCTCGTAGCCCGCGCCCCTTGTGGAAGCGGATCCTTACGGGGGTGTTTCTCCTGGCCGCAATAGTCGTCGCAGCGTGGTTGATTTGGGTGAAGGAGCTACACCACCATGACGTCCACGTCCACGCCTTGTCTCCGCTAACCACCTCCACAGCACCATTCGCCCCTGGTACCCGCACGGTGTAAGACACGATCTCTCTGAGAACCCGTTCGGGTCCCCGGCGATCGCCGCGTTAGGCACTGCTCCAATCGGGCAAATCCTCGTCTGCAGCGCCCGAGGGCAGGCCAACGCATTCGTTGCTCGCCTCCCGTGGATCTGACGCGGTCCTACGGACCGTCCTGCTAGGGCCAAAGTGCCCGCGGCGCACTTAGGAAGCAATCCCGGCAATCGTAAAGGTTGCTCCCTAAAGGACCGATGACACCAACCGTGGGCAAGCTGGTCAAAGCCGGGCGCGAACGAGGCTTCACCATCGTCGAGCTGATGATCGCCATGCTTGTCCTCGCGATAGTGATGGTTGCCCTGGCTCCGGCCTTCTACGGCGAGCTCAAGGCGACCGCAGCCGCCAACTACCGGAGCACCGCAAACGGGCTCGCAGTCGGGGCGATCGAGGAGATGAGAGCATTTCCCTTCTACCAAATCGGGTGGAATCAGGGTGATTACTCCACCAGCGGCAGCACCGCGCTCAGTTGCGTTTCCCCATCCAATACATTCCAAACTGGCGGTACGGCGCCGGCCTGGAACACGAGAGCCGGGTTAGAACCGGTGAAGCTGACAGGGGGATCCGCACTAGATAACGTCAACAACAACCTCCTGACCACCCAGACGATTTCACCCGTCACATTCACAATTAGCCGATGCGTCTACTGGGTGAGCGCTTCCACCGGGAGCTCAGCCGCTTACAAGTTGACCTGGGTGGGGGTGTCGTGGAGTGTCGGAGGTATCCCATGGCACGTCAGTCAGACGTCAGCGATCTATCCAGGAGGCGAGGGCACATATGGGTCGGGGGGACACAACAACAACAACCCAAGCGCCCCAGCCTGCACCAATAGCGGCTCGCTGCCCGCCACACCGAAGTCGCTGGCCGCTTCCCAAGACCCGACCAGCCCCACCTCCACGGTCGATCTCACTTGGTCAGAAGGATCAGAGACTTTCTCATCCGTGATGCCGGTCCAGTATCAGGTCAACTACAGCAGCAACGGCCCGAGTGGTCCATGGATTCCGTTCTCGCAGACCGGGCTGCCCCGCCAGAACGTCGATGGCCTGGTCGCAACCACGACGTATTGGTTCCAGGTCTTCGAGGTCGCCTGCGACGGAACTCCGGGAGCCGCGGTAGTCGTGAGCCAAGCAACGGCCAGCGCCTCCCAAAGCTGCGCGTACTCAAACTTCACCGTTTCACCGAGCACAGCCTCCATCGGGAGTAGCAAGACACTTATCGGCATCTCGGCCTTCCAGGTGTCGGTGCAGGTTACAAGTGCATGCAACAACATCTACGTGTCATACGATCCGCAACTCAAGAATCAACCTATAACCGACTCCGCGCCCGCTGGAAGCGGGTCCCTCACCTGGAACACGTCCGCCTCGAAATGGGCGGCCGGCACGATCGTCTTTACTCTCTACGTCGGCGGCGCCCAGACTTCCGATGCCGCACAGGTCCAAATTTCATGCACCGCCAAGAGTTGCTAGCGCGCCGAAAGTCCGATGTCGGCATGACACTGATCGAGCTCTCGGTCGTGCTGTTTCTCATGTCGATCATGCTGGTCATTGCAGGTACAGCCCTGTTCTCACTGCAACAGACAGCGACCCGCAACGACACGACTGTCACCGACGAACAACAGGCAAGCACAGTCTTAGCGCAGGTGTCACGCGACATCCGTAGCGCCCACCAGGTCACGTTCGTGGGCTACTCGTCTCCCTCACCCACTCAAGAGATCGAGTTGCAGATGAACCAACCGGCTGGTACGTGGGTCGAGTGGGTTTATACGCCCTCAGCTGCAACAGTCAACGGGACGACTCAAGGTGCGCACACACTCACCCGCTACGCCTCATCGTCGGCGTCGGGGCCGTTCACTGTGTCTAACCCGACCATCACCACACCAGTCAACGTCGTAAACGGCTCGGCAAGCCCAGTCTTCAGGTATTTCCAGGGCAACGGATCCGAGATAACCACCATTGATAGCCCATCAAGCCTTCAAACCTGTACCACTCGAGTCTTGGTTTCTCTGACCGTTGGTACCCAGAAGAGCATCTCGGGCGTCGCGACGTTCCAGATCGGGAACGATGTCGCCATCACGGACCAAGACAACCAGTGGGGGTCACTTCCGTGCTCATGAAACGAACACGTCAGCCTCGTGACGAGCGCGGAAGTCTGGTTGTCGCCCTAGCAGTCATTTTCGTACTGGTCCTACTTGTTTCTGCGATCGGGGTAGAAGTAGCGGGCAACCAACTGAACATCGTGTCCAAGTCCAACGCGGCCTCGAGCGTTTCCGCCGCCGACGCCGGGCTTTCGGATGCGGTCTTCCGACTTGACCAGCTGGCGCCCGCTACCGGGAGCGCTTTCTGCATGGACGCGACGGGCACCGGCACCGTCGGCACGGCGACCTGTGACCAGGCGCAGGGCGGTCTCACCGGAGTCAGCTACGTGGCGACTCCGAACGCCGGAGGCACAAGCTGGACTCTTCAGGCCAAGGCGGTCGTGAACGGAGTGTTGGGCGCAGTACAGGAGACTGTCAACTACAGTGTTCTCTATCCTTTCGCGATCTTCGGAAACGGCGGCCTGGACTTCAACGGACAGAGTGGCAACACCCTTGGCGCATACAACGACAAGAGCACTTCCTCTACCTCGAATCCTGACACGGCGACCGGCGACTGCTCCGACTCAGACGGGGACAATGGCGGAGCACTAGGAGGCGACAATGACGGGGACTCGGACGACGCGTCTTGTATTCAGGTAGGGAGTAACGGACCCATCAAATGCGCCGGCGGGCTTCCAACGAACGTAGGCGAGGTGTATTACACGGGTGGAGGCGGGGCGAGTTCGTGCGCACGTCCAATCGCCAACAGCTCGAAGTACGTTTTACCTGTTCCCACCGCCCCCAGTTCCGCCAGCACCTGCCCGGGCATTCAAACGACTGATGCAAAGGGCGACACCATTTACGAGCTCGGCTCAACCTACGGTGTCTCTTCGCTTCCCGCTGGGACCTATCTCTGCCAGAACGCGGCGGTGACGATCGCAGGAACAGTGTTGGTCCAGCCCAATGTCACGCTATACATCATCCTGAACGCCACAACCGACAACGCCTTCATAAACAACGGTGTCCAAACCCTGAACATCGCCGGCGGGTCAACCGTGAACACTGGATTCGACGGTACCGCCGGGACTCCACCCGCTGGCACCACTCTCCCGGTTGCCTCGGCACTCCAGATTCTGAGCAACAGCACCGGAACGATGGGGAGTGCGAACGGCGGAGGCGCCAACGGCCCGTACACGTTCGGCGGCGTGATATACGCTCCAGAGGCGAACCTTGTTGGCAACGGGTGCAAGAGCGCGTATTACGGTTCGCTCACGATAAATACCCTGACCTGCAACGGCGGTCCGCACCTCCAGGTCTATTACGACAACGCGCTGTCGTCACTCTACGGCCCGCCGTCTATCTCGGGTTATTCGCAGATCAATCCGAGGAGCTTCACCGTCCCTTAGATTCCAGCAGCCGAATGCGATTTGGCTCGGGATCCATCTGAATCTGCCAGTACGATCGTCGGCGATGCTCCGCTTCCTAACCGCCGGCGAATCTCACGGCCAAGGCCTGGTTGTGATCCTCGAAGGCTTGCCCGCCGGCCTCCAGATCACGACGGAGCAGATTCAGGACGAGCTGGCCCGCCGACGGCTGGGATTCGGGCGAGGACCGAGAATGCGGTTCGAGCAGGACCAGCTGACTCTCATCGGGGGCATTCGTCACGGGCGGACACTCGGCTCCCCGGTGGCGATTGAGATCGGCAACACCGAATGGCCCAAATGGGAGCAGGAGATGTCCCCGGCGCCAGGGCGCACCGACAAGCCTCTCACCCAGCCAAGGCCCGGTCACGCCGACCTGCCGGGGATGCAGAAGTATGGCTTCGACGACGCTCGCGACGTCCTGGAGCGGGCGTCGGCCCGGGAAACCGCGGCGAGAGTGGCCGCGGGCGCCGTCGCCAAGGCGTTTCTGAGGGAACTCGGTGTCGAGGTGGTCAGCCACGTCGTTCAGATGGGGCCGGTGGTCTCCAAGTCCGCCAAGCGGCCGCTGCCTCAGGATCTTTCCAGTGTGGACGAGTCCCAGGTCCGCTGCTTCGACCCAGAGGCGGAAGAGGCGATGATCTCCGAGATCAAGGCAGCGGCCAAGGTCGGGGACTCGCTTGGAGGTGTCGTCGAGGTGATCGCCTACGGCGTACCCGTCGGGCTGGGCAGCCACGTCCATTGGGACCGCAAGCTCGACGGGCTACTGGCTCAGGCCCTGCTGAGCATCCAAGCAGTCAAGGGCGTCGAGATCGGTGATGCGATGGATGTGGCCGGCCGGCGTGGTTCGGAGGCCCATGACGCGATCGGTTGGGATGCTCCGGCTGGCGAATACCGGCGTGGCACTAATCGAAGCGGTGGAATTGAAGGCGGGATGACCAACGGCGAGCCGATCGTCGCACGGGTGGCCATGAAGCCGCTCGCAACATTGAACCGGCCTGTCCTCAAGACGGTAGACGTGGACACGAAAGAGGAGACCGTTTCCTTCAAGGAACGCACTGACGTGACTGCCGTACCGGCGATGGGAGTGGTAGCCGAGACGATGATGTCGCTCGTACTGGCTGGCGAGGCACTGCGGAAATTCGGTGGTGACTCGATGCCGGAAGTGCTTCGCAACCACGAGTCGTACCTAGATCATCTTCGCCGGTGAGCGATCGGGTCGAGAAGGTCTTCCTGATCGGGATGATGGGAGTCGGCAAGACCACCGCGGGTCGTTTGCTGGCTGAAGCCCTTGGGTGGCCCCAAATCGACAGCGATGAAGAAGTCGTCCGGGTCGCCGGCCGACCTTTCGCTGAGCTCTGGGAACAGGGGGGGGAATCTGGATTCCGTTCCCTTGAAGTGAAGGTCGTCGCCGACCTGGCTTCCCGGCCGGACCAGCTGGTGGTGGCCCTCGGTGGAGGCGCGGTGCTCGACCCGAGGAACCGCGAGGCCATCAAGTCCGCGGGGCTTGTTGTATGGCTACGCGCCGACCCGAACACCCTTACCAAGCGGGTGGGCGATGGCCGGGGAAGACCGCTGTTGAAGGGAGGCCCCGCAAAAGCGCTAAACGAGCTCAGCGAGGCCAGGGCCCCGATCTATGAGGGCATCGCCGACCTGGTCTTCGATGTCGACCGGGTAAACCCTCGGGAGGTCGCCCGGCGGGTTGCCAAGGCGGTGAGGGAGCACCAATGCGCGAGCTGAACGTCGAGCTCGGTGACCGTTCCTATCCAGTCATCGTCGGGTCGGGCGCCCGCCACCGCGTGCTCGAGTACCTCCCGCCAAAGTCCAACAGGGCAGCCGTAGTCACACAGGAGTCCATCCCCTGGCAAGTTGACTCCGGGATCGAACAGCGGACCTTCACTCTCGATCAAGGTGAGGAGGCAAAGAATCTCGAGTCGGTCGAGCAGCTTTGTCGCGGTTTCACCGCGTGGGGGTTGACCCGCGCAGACGTCGTCGTCGCAGTGGGAGGGGGAGTTGTCACCGACGTCGCGGGGTTCGCCGCTGCGGTGTACCACCGGGGAGTGGCCGTAATCCACGTCCCTACGACTCTGTTGGGCCAGGTCGACGCCGCGATTGGCGGGAAGACTGGGGTCAACCTGCCCGAAGGCAAGAACCTCGTCGGTGCCTTCTGGCAACCAGGCGCGGTTCTCTGTGACACCGAAACCCTCACCACTCTTCCCCCCCGTGAGTACCGGAGCGGGTTGGGGGAGATGGCCAAGTATGCTTTCCTCGGAGTCGAAGGACTACGTGATATGGCTCTCGATGATG